>CAXTUE010000098.1:0-5438 GCA_964247355.1 uncultured Ktedonobacteraceae bacterium
GAGGTGTTACAAGGAACCCTGCTCGGAGACGCACGGGTGCGAAGAACATACTCGACACACTCGTCCTTAAAGCGCGTGAATACCCGAACCCTTGAGGCGACACCTGAAACAGAGATTCCGCGCGGCAACCTTGGCCGTTTTGGCTACAACGTGAAACGCGTTCTGATTGGTGCACCAATCGCAACCGCTCAACAAGAACACGAACGCCTGACAAGAGTGAAAGCGTTAGCCGTTCTTTCCTCGGATGCTATCTCATCCGTTGCATATGCGACAGAGGCGATTTTAGGAACACTCATTCTTGCAGGCTCAGGCAACCTTTGGGTCACACTACCCATTTGTCTCGCGATTGTGCTCCTCCTCGGTATCGTTGCCCTTTCTTATCGACAAACTATTCCCGCCTACCCAAATGGTGGGGGTTCTTATATCGTCGCGAAAGACAATCTCGGCACATTGGCAGGTCTCATTGCCGCTGCTTCGCTGCTGATCGACTATGTGCTCACGGTCTCAGTAA
This sequence comes from uncultured Ktedonobacteraceae bacterium, assembly GCA_964247355.1. Taxonomy (GTDB): domain Bacteria; phylum Chloroflexota; class Ktedonobacteria; order Ktedonobacterales; family Ktedonobacteraceae; genus JBBQVS01. Next base: position 512 of record CAXTUE010000098.1, read on the forward strand.
GCGTTGCATCAGGTGTACAAAATCTTGCCTCACTGTTTCCTGCTGGCTTGTCTACCTCTACTATCGTTACAATAGATGTCGTACTTGTCATTTTCATTACCGTTGTGAATCTGCGCGGTGTTCGTGAGTCAGGCTCTATTTTCGCCGTTCCTACGTATCTTTTTATTGGAAGTGCATTGTTACTGATAATTGTGGGAATCATCAAAAGTTTTCTCTTCGAGCATAATCATCTCTTTGGTAGCTTTCATCCCGCGCCAGCACAAGAAGCACTCGGCATTTTTCTTATCCTACGTTCATTCGCGGCTGGCTGTTCCGCAATGACTGGTGTGGAAGCCATCTCTAATGGTATTCCTGCATTTAAGAAGCCAGAGACAAAAAATGCCGCAATCACCTTAACCTGGATGGCTGTTATTCTAGGGACGCTCTTTATTGGTATCACAGTGCTTGCAACCTCATATGGAACAGAAGCATACTCAAGTGGAAATCCAACCGTGATTGCTCAGATTGCATCACGCGTTTTTACTGGCCCATTCTCCTTTATGTTTGTTGTTTTCGAGATTTCGACGCTGTTTATTCTCACGCTTGCCGCCAATACAAGTTACTCAGACTTCCCGCGTCTTGCTTCCTTACTTGCGCGTGACAACTTCCTGCCGCACCAATTCGCCTTTAGAGGTGATCGACTTGCGTTCTCGATTGGCATTGTCGCTCTTGCCTTGCTTTCAAGTTTGCTCCTAATTGCCTTTAAAGGCGATGTAACGCTCCTGCTGAACCTATATGCCGTCGGTGTATTCATGTCGTTCACACTTTCTCAGAGTGGTATGGTGCGCCACTGGTGGAAGTTGCGCGCTGAGAATCCACATTGGCGACGCAGCATGTTCATCAACGGCCTCGGTGCTATCACTACATTGCTGGTTGCTGCCATCATCTCATATACAAAGTTCTTTGATGGCGCATGGATTGTTGTTATTCTTATTCCTGCTATTGTCATCATGCTCGAACTCATTCATCGCCATTATACACGCGTTGAGCATGAACGTACCTCCGAAATTCCTATACGACCCGCCGACATTCATCACCGGCTCGTCGTACCCGTTGCTGCCCTTGATACCATTGTCAAGCAAAGTGTTTCTTATGCTCGCTCCATTTCTTCAGATGTCGTAGCTATTCACATCTCTAGCCATAAAGGAAGAGCAGAGGACCTACAAGCCGCCTGGAATGCCTGGCAAAGCCAATTCGGGGAAGATGAGCGCACTCCATTAGAAATTGTTCCTCTTACCACTCGTACCATTCCAGGTCAGGTCTTAAGATATATTGATAATGCACACCGGCAGTTTTCTAAAGACACGCTGACCGTGGTCTTGCCAGAGGTGGAGGTTGACCACTGGTGGGAATATCTACTCCGCAATCGCATTGCCCTTCAACTCAAAGCGTTGCTGTTGTATCGTCCCGGCATCATCGTGACCGATATCTCTCCATACAAGCAACCGGCTAGAAAAACAGTCCCGGCACCCCGTAATGTAAGTACCTTCATTTCTGAGCATCCAAAACAGGTGAAGCACCTGTTTATCGTGCCAATCGCCGGACTCGATAAGGCATCAAAGCAGAGTCTCGCGTATGCCCGCTCGATCTCGAACTATGTTGTCGCCGTCCACGTGGCTGTTGAGCATCAAGATGCCGATAAGGTCAATCATGATTGGGAGAGCTGGAAACAACATCTTTCCGCTACTGAAAAGACAGAACTCATCATCATCGAATCTCCCTTCCGCTCGCTCTCACGCCCCTTGTTGAACTATATTGACTCAATGAGCGAGCTGTATCCCGACTACGCCATCAACGTCATTCTTCCTGAGTTTGTCGTCGCACACTGGTGGGAATATATTCTACACAACCAGACTGCGTTCCAGTTGAAGTGGGCACTGCTCTTCCGGCAAAATATTATTGTCACAAGCGTACCGCAACAACTGCCAAGCCGGGCGCGGGAAAATCGACAACCACTGGAGCCAATTGTACCTCTGTAGAGATAGAGAGCACCTGATACGAGCGTTTTTATACACGAAAAAGGTCGGCACTTTTAGGGGAAGAGTGCCGACCTTTTTCAGGAAGAACGGAAAGAGAAAAGAGAGAGTAAAGTCTAAATCTTCGTCACGTATCTCACACTTCAACTATACCGCCAAATTATCAACAACTTGTCAGGTAAACATCAAGATTTTGTCAAATTTTTCCTCCCACCCAAAAATCCATATATTTCCGCTCCGCAGGTATGCTACTATAGAAATACCGCACCGGTAGGGACCGCATACATCGCGTCCGTTTGCCGGGGTGAGAGACCAAAGACGGACGTGATGAATGCGCTCCCTACAGAAATTGAATCAAGTGCTTTGGAGTGAAGTAGCTATGGCGCAGAAGATTTTGCTTATCGAGGATGAGGACGGGATTATTCACCTGATAAACCTCTATTTGAAAAATGATGGGTTTACTGTGGTAATCGCGAAGGATGGAGCCGACGGTCTCGCCCTTCACGCACGTGAGCAACCCGATCTGGTGATTCTCGACATCATGCTGCCCGCCATCGATGGCTTCGAGGTCTGCAAACGCATTCGCGCATGGTCTAAGACGCCTATTCTTATGCTCACCGCGCGCATCAGCGAGGAGGACCGCATCGCAGGTCTGGATCTCGGAGCCGACGACTATCTTGTCAAGCCGTTTAGTCCGCGCGAACTCGTGAGCCGTGTGCGCGCCATTCTGCGTAGAACCGGCCTCTCCGACACTTCCGCTTTCTCCAATGAGCAAGCACCGGCGGCAGCAAAGAACGAGGTACTGCGTTTTCCTGGTCTGACTCTTGATCTACCCGCGCGTCGCGTCGAGGTCAACGGCGTGGAAATCGCTCTCACTCCAACCGAATTTGACCTGCTGGCCCTGCTCGCGAAATCGCCTGATCGTGTCTTCACGCGCGAAATTCTCATGAACAAGGTCTGGGGCTACGACTATCTTGGTGATGGTCATACGATTGATGTCCACATGAGTGCGTTACGCAAAAAAATCGAGCTTGAGCCAGGACAGCGTTACATCAAGACCGTCTGGCGCGTCGGCTATCGTTTCGAGATTAAAACACCGACGCCACGTTCGATAAGTATGCCGTCATTCTAAGGGGAACACTACTATGCGTATGCGTTGGTGGCAAAGTATTCGTTGGCGTTTAGCTCTTGGTTCGATGCTGATCGTCTTGCTCGCAACCACGATTCTCGCATCCTCAGCTATCTTTGCCATTGCTTACTACTACAATACGGAGCAGACAAATCATGTCTCTGCTCTCGCTGCTGATGATGCACAACGTACAGGCGAGCTATACGCAACAACAAAACCTACAACTACTCATCCCAGTAGAGTCGGTACCTCACTTTCAAATGCGCTCAGGGCTAACCATCAATCTGTTGTGAGCAATACATTGCTACGAAGTCCGCAAGGTGAGGAATATGAATTTTTAGTGCTCAATGTACGAGGACGCCTTATATATCCTTTATCAAAGTACATTGGTACTGTCCCAATTCTACCGCGTATTGTGTCTGCAACTACGCAAAATTGTAACGTTCCAGAGGCCGATGTCAAAAAAATATGTCAGGCAATTATGCAGGCGCAAGTACTTAACCAATCTACAACCGATCAGATCGGGCAAAACCCTTTCTTACCGCGCACCTTTACCGTAGAACCAATTACAGCAGATGGGACGCATACTACACAGGTTGTTGCTGTGCTGGTTATACTGACACCAGCCAATACGATATCAACACCTTTCGTATCATCGGTAGCACAGGCTGTTATTCTCGTTGCATTAGTTGTCGCGCTTATAGCTGCAATCGTGGCTATCATTTTCTCTCGTACCATCACGCGCCCCTTAGCCAAACTTACCAACGCATCGCGCATCATGGCTTCCGGTGACTACAATACGCAGGTGACAATCAATTCGCATGGCGAAATTGGCGAGCTTGCACATAGCTTTAACGAGATGGCGGCTCAACTAAGCCGCGACGTGGCTGAATTGCGCCAGCAGGAATTATGGCGGCGCGAACTGATCATGAGCATTACTCACGATCTCGCGACTCCACTCACAGCTATCGCGGGTCTCGGTGAATCGCTGGTTGATGGTGTCAACCAGAGTCGTGATGAGTACGAGGCTACCGGCCAAATTATTGTGCGCGAAACGCTCCGTCTGCGCCGTCTTGTTAAGGACCTGCACGTCATGGCGAAGGTCGAGGCTGGCGCGCTTCAGCCACAACGTAAAGAACTCCGCCTTGCCGCCCTTGTCGACGAAATCTTAGCGGTCCTGGCTCCAGAATTCGAGCGCGCCGAGGTCGAGCCGAACAACGCTATTCCCTACTCACTGCTCATTCAGGCCGACGCCGATATGTTGACGCGTGTCTTCTCTAACCTGTGCGCCAACGCGATTCGTCACACTCCCGCCGGTGGTAGCGTCACAATAGAAGCAAAAATACGGGGAAACAAGCTGCTCGTCTCCGTCTCAGATACAGGTGAGGGCATTCCACCGGAAGCACTCTCGCTCATCTTTGAGCGCTTCTACCGTGCAGATAGTGCGCGTCAATCCGCGACGGGCGGCAGTGGTCTCGGTCTCGCCATCGTCCGTGCCATTGTCGAGGCCCATGGCGGCACCGTCTCCGCCGAAAATATTCCTGGCGGTGGTGCCCGTATCGTCTTCACGCTACCCTACATAGAAATCAGTGACCACAGTAATTCCTCCCGCTTGACGATTGATGAGACCGAAAACACAGCAATCGAGGAAACGGTCGCCGACACCTTGCCCCTTCGTGTCCCTGTTTTTATGCGGCACGAGTTGCAGCCTCTACCGCCTCAAAAATAAGAGATGGAGAGCACAAGACATACTTTCACCGGCTTTGTCGATGAAAGTATGTCT
>CAXTUE010000098.1:5448-11301 GCA_964247355.1 uncultured Ktedonobacteraceae bacterium
CCAAAATTTTCAGCGGCTTTCGGGATGAATTAATTTTGTGTGCTCTCCATCTCTTATAGCCCATACGCTTATTTTTCTCGACGGTCTACATAGACCATGCTATACTTGCAGTCATTGGTTAAACTATTTCGAGGATGTGACGATAGTATGTACTACAGAAAAGTGTTGGGTGGCTTGTTTGTGCGGTGTACAACAGTGTAAAAGAGGACCCCATGACTACAAATATCTCTTCCATACAAAATCGTCAATCCATTTCATCCTCGGCCTCCGTTGAAGGCGAGTCAAAAGAACTGGTCGATGTCCTCCAGAAAATTGTCTATAATGCCGGTGCCTTGTTGGAGGTACGAAATTGTTCTATCGCACTGCTCGATGCTAGTGGCTCGACACTCGTGACGCTCGCGGCTCTACAAAAAAATGGACGCACTCCCCGTCGCACCCGCTTTCGTCTCAACGAAGGGGTGGCGGGCTGGGTTGCGGAAAACTGCGAACCTCTGGTCATCAACGACGTAAGCCTCGACCCTCGCTTCAAACGCCTTGGACGTGTACCTATCGGCTCCATCATGTGCGTTCCGCTTATCGACGACGACAGATTTATTGGCACGTTGACCGCGACAAGCCAGGAAAGTCATGCCTTCGATACCAAAAAAGCAAGAATGATGATTATCTTCGCGGAACAGGCGGTGCTGGCAATCACCAACGCTCGTAATGCTGAACTGGCGCATCGACAGGCGAACCAGCTAGAAATGCTGATGCATCTTTCGCGCGGCATCACTACCCGTCATGAACCCGACGCGCTCTATCGTACTCTGCTGGTTGATGTGCAACGTCTGGTCCCCTGTGATCTCGCTACTCTTTACCTTTACCAGGAGAGCACACAAGAACTCTACCCGACTGCCCAACTCTATGGTGCCGATACCTCGCTCGACGACGAGCAAGAGATATATGCCGCCGAGGTCAAGACAAACGACCTGGAACAGGAAAAAGTACACCTCTACGATGCTCAATCAGTTATTGCATGGGCCGGTGTGCATAGACATCCCATGATACGCACACCCTCGCATGAGACGCGTACCGACCCAGGAAGCGATGACGACATGGCAGAATTGTCCGCGCCTCTCGTCTCTAAGCATGTCTTATACGGCGTTTTGTCTTTGAAACGCGTACAACCATTTAGCAGCGAAGAACTGCGCGTCGTGCGCAATCTCGGCAACATGGCAGCAGCAGCCCTGGAAAATGTTGAGCTGTTTCATAGAGTACGTACCGACCAGGAACAATTGCGCGCAATTCTGGCATCGAGTTCAGATGGTATCGCATTACTCAGCGAGCAGAATTGTTTCATTGAGGCTAACGCTGCCTTTGCCCGCATCTTCGGTATCGACGCCGAACGTATTGTTGGTATGGAATGTATGGAACTACTCGGCTATGAAAGCGAAGACCTCGAACAAATCCCTTCTGCAGAATTCTATAAAATTCATAACGCGCTTCAACAGCAAACGGAAATGCCCTACACCGAGATTGATCTTACCATTCAAGGTGTTGCGCGCTCGGTTGGTCTGAGTTTTACCTGTGTCTCCACCAAAAATAAGCCTCTTTGTCTGATGATGGCACGCGATGTAACCGCTATTCGCGATGCGACGCGTATGAAGGCAAACTTCATCTCTATGATTACACATGAACTGCGCTCTCCACTTAACGCCATCAACGGCTACCTTGATCTTGCCCTGTCAGGCGTTGCGGGCGAAATCAACGAGCAGTTGCGCGAGTTCCTGCAACGTTCACGTTCTGGTAGTGAGCAGTTGTACGGACTTGTTGAGGACTTACTACTCGTCTCACGTGCCGATGCCGGGCAGTTGCGTTTGAGTCGCGAAGTAATTAGCCTTAACGACGTTATCACCGACGCTGTTGATGAACTCGAATTGACCGCGAAAGACAGGGGTATTCAGCTCTCGGTCGATATCACCGCCGACTTTCCACAACTCTACGCCGATCCCGTACGCATGCAACAGGTACTCCGTAACCTTATCAGCAACGCACTGCGCTTCACCAGCCCGCAGGGCAGTATCACCGTCACCGCCACGCTAGAGTACGTAGACGGCGCGAGTGAAGATACCGAGGACCGCGACGTGCGTATTGCCAAACTGAGTGTTCGCGACACTGGCTGTGGCATTCCACTAGAGCACCAGCAGCACATCTTCGAGCGCTTCTATCAAGTGCCACAAAATGCTGTTCGCACCGTTGGTCAGGGGCTAGGACTCGCCATCGTCAAAATGATTATCGAGCTTCACGGCGGTTCCGTCACCGTCGAAAGCACCCCCGACAAAGGCAGCACCTTCACCTGCGTCTTGCCCTGCGTCCTCTCTTAACAAAAAACGAGAGAAAAGGTCCCGCGTCAACATATCGGCGCGGGACCTTTTCTCTCGTTTTTTTGTGCAAAAAGACTTGACGTGCAACCATTTCCCGTGCTATGCTCATGTCATTCCCTTATATTTCCTGTTATAGCAGAGGACAGAGCAGGAATGGGGTGAGCAAGCGAATGTAGAAAAAAAGAATAGTCCACCTGTACAGTTAAGAAGGAGACAGCTTGTGGGTATGCTTCGGGTCATGTCCCGTCGTGGCGACGACCGCATCGCATGGAACAATAGTAAAGTGGAAACAAACGATGCCGAGGCCATTGCAGCAGTCCGAGAAGCCGAGCGCATCTTCACTCAAGAGCGTGCGAAAGGGGCTACCGCCTTCAAAGTAGAACCTGGAAAACCTGTAGAGCGTATCGAACAATTTGACCGTACCGCCGAGCAGATTGTGATTGTACCGCGTGTCGTAGGTGGCTAGGAGGATACGTGACTATGCCTATGTTGGAAACGCTGAGCTTGTTTCTCGGCATCTGGCTATTGTTCCTCCTGCTTGCTGTTTACTATCTATCGCAATCCCCCGATGGAAGTGTAGGACGTTTCCGCGAGTCGGTTAACGAACACCTCTCCGCCGAGAGTCGCGCCAAAGCTCTACTCCGTGAGATGCTCTCCGAGAACCAGTACCAGCAACTCATCAAGTATGGCTATCTGGAAGTCATAAGCCCCACCATTGACAATCGTGTCTATCGTATCCCTGGTGCTGGTGGTCTGGTCAAGGTGTATGAGCGTGGTTGCGCCATCATGGAGTTGTGCTTGCAGCCAGCCGAGCCGTTGCCTGATGGGGACGTGGTTGTGATGCACAAGCTGATGATAGAGGCCAACGAGCAAGAGTATTTGCAGAAAGCAAATCATTTCGCCCCCGGCATCATCTCGTTGCGTTGCCAACACCTGTAGCATTTGGGCAAGATACGAAAAAGCTCCTCCGCCATTTCAATGCTTAACATTGAAATGGCGGAGGAGCTTTTTCGTATCTTGTGAGTTTTTAACTTTTGCTGCCATATTACGTATGTAATAATGAGAGCTAGATGCTAGAAAGGCTTTTTGAAAGGGCGGTATCGCATCAATGGAGTGTCCGTATTGTAAAGCGCAAAACCGCGATGGTGTACGCTTCTGCGCTAACTGTGGTAAAGCGCAATCTACCGCGACATCGGCACCACTGGTAGCTGGCGGAAATGCTGGCAGTGGAAGCTCGCGTTCTTTGACTCCTGGCTCGCGTTTACAGGGCGGTCGCTACGAAATCAAAAAAGTGCTTGGACAAGGCGGCATGGGTGCGGCCCTGCTCGCCGTAGATAACCGTCTTGCCGGTAAATTAGTGGTCATCAAGGAACTGGTTTCCGAAAACACCGACCCGAACAGGGTACAAGACGATGTGCGTAACTTCAAACGAGAGGTCGCGGTGCTGGCACATATCGACCATCCGCTTGTCCCAAACGTGACCGATCATTTTCAAGAGGGACCACGTTACTTCATGGTGCAAGAGTATGTCGAAGGCGAAACGCTCGAAGAGCATCTTGACCGCTTGCAACAGCCTATGGGCGAACGCGACCTGCTTCTCTCTGCATCAGAATTATTGAATGTGCTTGACTACTTAGCGCAACAGACGCCGCCCGTTGTGCATCGTGATATTAAACCCGCCAATATCGTCATCGGTGCCAAAGATAAACGTTCGCATCTCGTCGATTTCGGTATCGCTCGTGCCGACGAAACAAAAAACGCGCAACGCAAACAAACCTCCGCCCTCGGCACTCCCGGCTATGCGCCGCCAGAACAATATCAAGGCAACGCTGATCCGCGCTCGGACCTGTATGCACTTGCCGCTACATTGCATCACTTGCTGACGAACCGCGATCCGCGCAACTATCCGCCGTTTGTCTATCCATCCGTACGAACGCTCAATCCCCAGCTTTCGCCCGCCATCGAACAGGTGTTGAGCCGCGCCCTGAATAATGATATTAACTCACGCTATCAGAGCGCGGCAGCCATGAAACGAGACATCGACGATATTCTGCAACAACGCTTTGGCGTTCCCGGTTCAATGAATAACTACATCTTGGAACAATCTGGTCCAATAAGTACAGATGCAGTAGACAAAACAAGCAGCACAGTCCCTGCAGGACCATTTGTTTCCACTGCGACGACTCCTGTTCATCTGGGTACTCCACAAAGGCAGCCAGCCTATCCCGTGCAAACGCCACAGACACAGCCTGTGAGTTTTCCAGCACAAAATACTCTCCATCGGCGGCGCACTGGTTTGTATATCTTGCTGGGCTTGCTCCTGTTGCTCGTTATCTTTGGCGGCGTATTCGCGGCCTTTTCGCTGTTGTCACGTCCTCAAACGACTACCGCTACAACACCAACGGCAACCGCATCCGTAAGCAATGGCATTGGTATCACGAAAATCGGCAACGATGAAATTGGTATTAGCGATGGCTCCTATGTATTCGATACTGCTCGTACCGACGCATCCCTCAAACAGCAAGCTGCTGACAAGCTGAAGCAAAAAACAAGTGATGCAAATGGTGTTATTGCGACCTTGAGTTCTGCCGTTGACCAGGAGCCAAACGACGCGGAGGCCCATATCTACCTTGAGGACCAGCGTGTCCTCAGTTCTGGTAGCCCGTACATAACGCTTGTCGTAGGCACGATGCTTTCGTCCGACAATATTGGTGTTGGACATGATAATCTGCAAGGTGCGTATATTGCTCAAAAAGAGTACAACGATGGCTCAAAGCTTGCCAACGGCTACAAGGTTCGTCTCCTGATCGCCAACTCCGGTAGTCAGGCATCCTATGCAACGAACGCCGCTAATCAAATTGTGCAGTTGGCGAGGTCAGACAAAACATTCGTAGGCGTGATGGGTTGGCCCTTTAGTTCTCGCTCGGTTGATGCAGTCAGTGTCCTCGGTAAAAACAGTATTCCAATGGTCTCACAAACATCATCTAGCGATCAACTCAGTAGTATCTCGCGCTACTTCTTCCGTGTCGTGCCCTCCAACAAAATTCAAGGCGTGACTGGCGCGAAATACGCTGAGCAGACACTTTCCGCGAATAGCGCGGCTCTGTTTGTCGATCCTACCGACACCTATAGTCAAAGTCTCGCGAACGACTTCAAAACCCAGTTCGAGAGCGATGGCAAACATATCGTTGTCACAGAACAATATACCGTTGGCAAAACCAGCAACTTTGCTCTGTTATTGCAGGACGCTTTGAAGTATAATCCTGATATCATCTACTTCTCAGGTTACGCAGCAGATATAAGCACGTTATTGACAAACTTGCCAGCAGGCAATCCAATCAAGGTGATGGGTGGCGATGCTCTGTACGAATTGAACGGCTACCAGAGCAGTGCCCGTGCTGGCTTCACGCACCTGCGTTTCACCGCGTTTGCCTATCCTGACCAGTGGGATGTGCTGGGAGCGACCGCGAAAAAGCCGACTTTTTTTGCC
>CAXTUE010000099.1:0-5658 GCA_964247355.1 uncultured Ktedonobacteraceae bacterium
CCAACGGAGCCTTCTTCACGTTTATGGTCATTTATGTTATTCCGTTTGTGCGCAGGTAAAGGACTATGCTACAGATGCAAACTGTACTTGCTTGACATAGTAGGCTTTTTTATCTGTCGAAGCAGAGCGTTATGCATGCCATCCCTTCTTGCGCAACCATGTTTCCAGGTTCATTAAAGAAGGAAGCAGTGCTCGTAGAGCGGGTACAATAGCTTGATAGCCGTCAGTGTTGAACCATTCCATCATAAGAGCATTTTCTGCATCGCGTTGAATCGACTGTTCCACAGGCAACTCGACATACGAGATTGTTCGCTGCATCACCTGACTGAATGATTCGGCAATTTCAGTCATCGTCAATTCGTCACCCGCGATTTCAAGAGACTTGCCAACAAAGCTTTCGGGTTGCTCAAAGGCGAGCGCGACAATGTTTCCAATATCCTCTGTGGCAATAAGCTGCAGCCGCGTCTGCGGGTGCAAGGGCAATATTAGCTTCTGTTCTTGCTTGATTGGCGTACCAAAGTAGTTTATAAAGTTGTCCATAAAGAAAACCGGACGAACGATGGTTGTGGGCAGATTGAGGGCATGGATATGCTTTTCCACCTGCCATTTGCTTTCAAAATGTGGAATACCACTCGCTCGCTCAGCACCGCCAACCGAACTATAGATGAAATGCTGTACGTGAACTTTACTGGCTGCGTCTGCGAGAAGTTTTCCCTGGATGATTTCGCCAGCAGGGCCATGTTCAGCGGGAGTTTGAATGCTAAAGACTCCATACACGCCATCAAGTGCGTTTTCCAACGAGGCTGTCGTGAAAAGGTCGCCCTGTACCAGTTCGATGTTGTCTTTAGCAAGTCGCTGCGCTGTAGACTTCGCGGGATCGCGAACGAGGGCGCGTACTTTCCAACCGCGTGCGCGAAGGCTACGTGCAACCGCACCACCCTGATTACCCGTTGCTCCTGTAACCAGAATTGTCTTGTCTTGTAACGTCTCTTTCTGCATTTCTTTCGCTCCAATATGTTGCTCGCTAATCTCGCTAAGCAAAAAATGGGAAAGTGCAAATCCCAAACTAAACCGATAATAGTATTTTGGCGACTTGCGTTCTTTCCAATACCGATACAACTCGACTAAGCATTCGGTGCTTCCGAGGTGATGCGGAGAATCACACGAGGCTTTTGTCTACGTGCGGCGATTCGTTCGATGAGCATGACGACACGGTATTCCAGGCCATATTTCTTCTGAATTACGCGGGTGAGGCGTGTAGCAGTGGCGGCGTCAGTGACGATCTCAGCGCTGCCTGGAACAGGTATGCTTCCCTCGGCGACTTTGCCCGATCTGCTGGATGGACGAATTTCGATGCGTCCGTTATTGCGTATCCGTTTCACCTTTCCGCTTTCTTCTGGCGTGATGACAAGTAGGGTGTCTTCATCACGCGCAATCCAGACAGGTGATGATATGGGTTCACCGTTTTTGCGAAACGTTGTGAGAGATACAAATGCTTCGTCTCCAAGTGCAGTGAAAGTTTTCTGTGAATCAATGTGCATAGTGACTATTATACTTTCTTTGCTGTTAATGACCATCCCTCTGTAGCAGAGAAGTGTTCAAGATTTCACATTGACATCATGTCGTCAATACGATACAAGAGTTAATATTCTGGTGTACAATAGAAACGGTACTGTATCATTTCTATTGTACACGATAGAACGACATCGACATTGGCATCATCAGTGAAATCTTCCCTTCCATTGTATTTCATCTAGCATCCCTTCTTTGTCTGAAACGTTGCTGACTTTACATGGCCCTGGATTTCATCTGTAATTGCTTGACATTCCAGACTTTTTTCCATACGATGAGTGCGTTCTTTTCATATTCGCATGTTCTAGTAAGCAAGGTGGAACACACATGCTCAAACGTGTCAAAATTCAGGGTTATAAATCCCTTAAAGATGTAGAAGTTCAGCTTCAACCGCTTACTGTTCTCTTTGGGCCGAACGCCTCTGGCAAAAGCAATTTTTTGGATGCATTGCAGTTGCTATCGAGGATTGCAACGGAGCGTACATTAAACAATGCCTTTTTGCCTCCCTATCGAGGTACTCCGCTTGAGTCGTTCACATTTAGTTCTAACGGAATACAAGAGCTACGTCAGCAAGAAAAAGCTTCATTTTCAATTGAGATTGATGTTGAAATTTCAGCATTAGTGATAGATGCGGTGAATCAGCAAATACAAGAGATGGAGCCTGAAACATCTCCTAAGCGCATTGAAGAAAAGTATTTACGATATTTTATAGAAATTGAGATTGCACCAAAAACTGGAAGCCTGCATCTTGCTAAAGAAGGTCTTCTTGCACTTGGTAGAAATGGGCTTCCTACTCAGTTAGAACCATTATTAGATTTGCGTTATAAAGAAGGAAAAACGTATTTAAATATGGAAGGTAAGCGGCCAGTAGTCTATGGACACTCATTAGATTACAGTATTATTTCCCGGCCTTATAATCCCTATTTCCATACTCATTTAGTCGCCATTCGTCAAGAATTGATGAATTGGTTTTTCTTCTATCTTGAACCAAGGGAGCGTATGCGTGTTCCAACTGCCGTTAGGGAAGTCCGGCATATTGGATTAATGGGGGAAGAACTTGCTACTTATCTAAATACTTTACAGGCGTTAGATGAAAAACAGTTTGATGCTGTTCAGAAAGCACTCCACGTAATTATTCCGTCTATTTCAGATATAAAAGTGAAGGTTAATGACGAAGGCAATGTTGAACTACAACTGGTGAAGGACCGCATACCTATATCTGCTCGTCTGTTATCTGAAGGCACACTTAGAGTTTTGGGGCTATTAGCTCTTGGTGGAGCAAAAGAACCTGCAACGTTAGTATGTTTTGAAGAGCCAGAGACAGGGATTCAAGCAAATAGACTCGATCTTATTGCCTTATTGCTTACCAACCTTGCTGAAGAAGGCTCTCAGGTAATAGTTACTACTCATTCTCCTATACTGCTGGACCTTTTGCCAGAAAAGTCTCTTTATATTGTGCAACCGCAATCAACAAATTCAGCCATAGAACCTTTCACTACTTGGAAAGCGAATCAAAGGAAATTAAGAGTAGGGGAGGATGCTACTGTATCTGAGCATCTTTTGAGAGGCAGTCTTTATGCGTAGCATCAGTCTTTTTGTTGAAGATAGTGGACATAGGCTTTTTCTTGAAACATTGCTACATCGTTTGTCAACGCAATATAGTTTACCTATAGAGACCGATTTTCTTAGCGCAAGAGGTGGGCATGGGAAGGTTATTGGAGAGCTAAAAAATTACATGCACACCTTACAGAACAATAAGAGCGACTTGCCAGACCTTTTAATTATTGCGATAGATGGTAACTGCAAAGGCTTTCAAGGACGAAAACAGGAAATTGAACTACTGGTAAAAGGATTTACGCGGCAAATCATCTATGCCATTCCTGATCCCCATATTGAGCGATGGTTGCTACTAGACTCTGCCGCATTCAAGAAGGTATTGGGAAGAGGTTGCTCTGCTCCAACACAAAAATGCGAACGAGACCTTTATAAACGTCTTTTACGCGATGCAGTACGACAAGCGGGAGTGAATACACGCCTTGGTGGTATAGAATACACGGAAGCTATCGTGGATGTAATGAACCTCGAATATTTAGAGGGTGTAGGCGACTCCCTTAGCAAGCTCTTAAAAGAGCTTCGTCAGACGTTTCAAGTATGGAATAATGAAGACCAAAAAGCTTAGTCGGAGAAACATGTGCCTCTGATACAATATGTTACAATACTCATAACACAAAACGTATGATAGAGAGTCAATTTCGCCTTGTACCCCAGTGAGGAGAGTTCTACATGATTGAGCAGAAACCGACAGAGTCGATGCAGCCTGTTGTCGAACAAGGCACGCTTTTTGATACAACCGAGTTAGCACGTCTTACAACGCAACATGCGCAGTGGGAAGATACGGTGGTCAAGAAGGCGCAGGAGAGAATGCCGGAGAGCGATGATCTGATGACCACTTCCAGTGTGCCGATTAATCGCATCTACATGCCGCAGGATAACGCGTCGCTTGATTACATGCGTGACATCGGACTCCCTGGCGTCTATCCTTACACGCGGGGTGTACAGCCCACGATGTATCGTGCGAAGCCGTGGACGATGCGTATGTTTGCGGGCTTTGGCACCGCCGAGGATACTAATGCGCGTTTCAAATATCTGCTGAAGCAGGGTCAGACAGGGCTTTCTACCGCGTTCGATATGGCGACGCTGTACGGTTATGATACCGATAATCCACTGGCGGCGGGCGAATTTGGCAAATGTGGGGTTGCGGTTTCTTCGCTTGCCGATATGGAGATATTGTTTGCCGATTTGCCTCTGGACAAGATTACGACATCCATGACCATCAACAGTCCGGCTCCCGTTATCTGGGCTATGTACATCGTCAACGCGGAAAAGCGTGGTTTCCCGATGGCCTCGCTGGGTGGTACGTTACAGAACGATATTCTCAAGGAGTACAGCGCGCAAAAAGAATTTCTCTTTCCACCGGAGCCGTCGCTACGTCTAGTCACCGATACTATCGAGTTCGGTACGCGTCACATGCCGCGTTGGAACACGATCAGTATTAGTGGTTATCATATTCGTGAAGCTGGTGCGACAGCCATACAAGAACTTGCGTTTACTATCGCTGATGGACTGGCATACGTAGACGCCGCGCTGGAACGTGGGCTTAAAATTGACGAATTCGCGCCGCGCCTCTCATTTTTCTTTGACGTACACAATGATTTCTTCGAGGAGATCGCCAAGTTCCGTGCCGGTCGTCGCATCTGGGCTAAGCTGATGCGCGAACGTTACGGCGCGAAGGACCCGCGTTCGTGGATGATGCGCTGTCATGCACAAACGGCGGGTGTCTCGCTCACAGCACAGCAGGCGGAAAACAATATTGTGCGTACCTCTATCCAGGCACTCGCGGCAGTTTTGGGTGGTACAAATTCGCTCCACACCAACTCGCTTGACGAAGCTCTAGCACTGCCAACGGAACGCGCTGCCCTCATTGCCCTCCGTACACAGCAGATTATCGCCAGCGAGAGTGGTGTCACCAATACGATTGACCCGTTGGGTGGCTCGTACTTTGTTGAGGCGTTGACGGACGAGACCGAACGCGTAACAATGGATTACCTGAACCGCATCGACGCGCTCGGTGGTGTGCTGGCCTGTATTCAAAATGGCTTCTTCCAACGCGAGATTGCGGAGTCGGCCTATCGCTATCAGCAAGAGATCGACACGCACAAGCGTACCATTGTCGGCGTCAATGACTACGTTATGAACGAAGATATCAAGGTTCCAACACTCTATGTTGACTACGAAGGCGAACGCGCCCAGATTGCACGTCTGCAACGCGTACGTAGCGAGCGGGATAGTGCGGAGGTTCAGCGTACACTAGACAACCTGCGTCGTGCCTGTGATGGTACCGAGAACACGATGCCCGCGATCATAGAAGCGGTCAAGGCATACGCCACGCTTGGTGAGATCATGGACGTGTTCCGTGCAGCCTTTGGAGACTACATGGAGCCTGCGGTGTTCTAAAATACAAGAATTGGTAATGGGGGTTATCGAACGGGAAAGGGGATGTGCTTTCCCCGTCGATAACAACCATTA
>CAXTUE010000099.1:5668-7717 GCA_964247355.1 uncultured Ktedonobacteraceae bacterium
TTTTTAAAAATAATACATTTTTTATGGGGGTTTCTCGACCGTCAACGGGCTTGTATTTGCCGTTCCCATAACTCCCATTACCAATTCTTGTAATGCACATCCTCTTTTGAAATGCGCTTTCTTCCACTTGCGTAATTCCTCATACAAGAACTGTATTACCCCGCACCTATAATCAGCATGACCCATTTCATGGAATCGTACAAAAAAGACCTTCTTGTAGCTTTCTCCTCACTTATACTTGAAGCATGGTAAGCACTACACGATTCTCTGGAGGGACGCAACCTATGCTCCATGTCATGATTGATCTGTATCACTGTAATCCTGCGCTGTTGCAGAACGAGGCATTCTTACTAAACGTGCTTGAGGACTATCCCGATTTTATCCAGATGGACAAAGTGAGTCCAGCTATGCTACGCGATATTAAGACGAGTAATCCACTGGACGATGGCTTTTCTGGCTTTGTGATTATCGCGACCAGTCACGTCAGTTTGCATGCTTGGCCGCCGTATGGCATGGTGAATCTCGATATCTTCTCGTGTGAGGAGTTTTCTGTGAGTCAGGTTGTGCAATTCGCCAAGACGCGCTTCCAGACCGAGGATGTCGAGGTGCATGAGGTTGAGCGTGCATCTCGTTCGCCACGCGTTTCTTTCAGACAACCGATTCAAGCTGTACGGGTTTAGGTACGAAGTGTAATGAATTGAGGGTTGGTCATAAATCGCTGAAAGCTGATGACAAGCGTCACCATGATTTACCCAATGTGGTTTCCCTCTGTAGTTGAGCTAAGCTCAACTATCGCTCCCAGCAAGGTTTGGCTTGCAGAGCTAGAGGAATTATGACCACCCCTCAATGAATTAGACCCGTACCCATCCGTTTGTGTATTCCAGGAGCATTTTTTATGAAAATGAAAGTGATCGCGGGGGTTGCCTTTTTCCTGAATACTGTTCTCTTCGCGACGTACTATGCGGTGGCGAAGGAGGCACTTGGGCGTATTGACCCAATTGTGTTCACCTTCTTTGAAATGGTCACGCTTGCTCCGATTGCTCTTGCGATACTTGCATTCACCTATCAGCACGTCACATGGGTACTGGTCAAGCGGGGAGCGTTGCTGGGCAGTTGCTTGTGTCTGGCATTCTTCACCATTGCGATTGCCTTGAAATACTCGACCGCGACGGGTACGGCGTTCTTTCCCGCACTCAATGGCTTTCTTGCAGCGTTGATTGCATGGCTTGTGCTGCGCCAACCAATGAAAAGGGCTACATGGCTTGCGGGCCTTCTCTCGGTAGCTGGCACTGCTTTACTGATAGCGAACTCTGAAATGGGAGGGACTCGAGGCGCGGTGATCGCCTTTCTCGGTGGCCTCTTTTTTACATTGTATGTTTTCTTCTCGGACTATGGTTTGAAAGAGTTGGAGGAGCAAAACACGCTCGTGCATTGGCCGCTTCTCGCCATTGAGTTGCTTTCATCGGCACTCTGGTCCTGTCTGATTGTATTACTGTTTGGGGATTGGCAGGCATTTCATCCTGTGTTTCCGAAGGACGGGCTGGTCATTCTCTATGTGGCGGGTGCCTGCACGTTTCTGCCCACATTGATTGCGATTCTTATGCAGAAACACATCTCTGCTGTCACCATCTCATTTATCTATATTCTGGAGCCGGTGCTGGGCGCGGTTGTCGCGCTTGTCTACCTGCACGAAGTCCTGCCGTTTGCGGGCTATATTGGTGGAGGTCTGGTCGTTGTTGGTGCGCTCGTTCACACATGGAGTAGTGTAGAGGGTACTGAGCAGCCTGAGCAAGGGGTGATACATGAGCAGTATGTTCAGCAGTCATCGCTTGCTAGAATTTTTAGTTTCTATCTCACGCCGATATTATATTGCTGCTCTGGCTTTCTCATTCTCTACGGGCTTGGAGGTTTTCCGCCGCAGGCATGGCGCGAACTTGCTCCGCTTGCACCCGTCCTGGATGTATTGCATCCAGAACGGCGTGCGCTGGCCAGTGTGGTGCTGAACACATTGCTAGAGGGGCCACAGCGACAAAGCTTTGTGCTCTTGCT
>CAXTUE010000099.1:7752-11278 GCA_964247355.1 uncultured Ktedonobacteraceae bacterium
GGTTGGGGAGTGCTGGCTATCTTCGTGTGTATGGCGTGTTTCCATCTCTTGAAACCAAATAAAGAAGCCGCCACATCAGTTTCTCCCTTCTATTCAAGTGCCAAAACGGACCTTGATACAGAAACGCCCCGTAGAGGTGATAGCTCAATATATGCTGAGGTACAGGAAGCTTTATTGTTAGAGCGGAATGAAATGACGGATCGTAGTGAAGCATGGACTTCGCAGGCGATACGTTCTGCGGATTTTGCTGTATCTCGTAGTAGTATAACTGAGGCCATAACTGAAGAGCCGGTGCCTCTGAATGCAATCTGGGGTGGGGCGCTAGACAACTTAGAGGTAAAGACGCCTTTGTTTGATATACCATACGATATTCAAGAGGTAACAACCGACGAGTTGCCACCTGTTCTACCTATACTTTCTATGTCTACACATGAGATGAACAGAGAAACGTATCCGGTCAAAAGACGTGTCAAGCTAGTTGAGTACGGTGAATAGTAGAGAGAGGACGAGATGAGACGCTATATATCTACCGCCCTGATAGTGTTGACGCTACTGGCAGTATGCGCGGTGGGGACCGGCTACTTTCTGCTATCGCAACAGAGCACGGCTAATGCAATTCCTGCGGCCTCTTCTCCGTCTATTACAGGCCATGTCTACTTTTTGAGTAGTGAGCAATTGAGCGAAAACAGTAGTCAAGGTATAAACGACGAGGTACGGGTCGAATTGACGCATGTAGCTAAGCCAGCAGAACAGAAGAGTTATTATGCGTGGCTGTTGGGCGACAAGAGCCAGGAAGAGACGCGTTCGCTTTGTCTGGGTGCATTGCAAGTGACCAATGGTTCAGCACATATGTTTTACGCAGGAGATATGCAGCACACCAATCTTTTAGAGATCATGAGCCGCTTTCTTGTAACGGAAGAGGATGCTGGCACGACAAATCCGGTCTCGCCATCGCTCGATGCAACGACATGGCGGTATTATGCGGAATTTTCTCAAACATTGCCGCCGCTGACGGCTGCGAACAGCGGGACTAGTACGCCTCGTTACAGCTTTCTCGACCACCTGCGCCACTTACAGGCATCGGAGCCCCTGCTTGATACAATGGGGTTGCCTGGAGGCTTGAATAACTGGTTTTATCGCAACACGGGCAAACTGCTCGAATGGACCAGCAGTACACGCGAAAGCTGGGAAGAAGTCCACGATATGAACTTTATCCGACGCCAGACGATACGCACACTGACCTATCTGGATGGAACGGCCTTTATACAAATGGATATGCCGCCCAATACGCCCTTAAATACCGAGGAACGCTTGGCCCGCATGGGGCTGGTAGAGGTTGCCGGTCCAAATCAGAGTCCGTCAAGTTATATCGATAGTATCGCTGTTCACCTCAATGGGGTGATTCATACCAGCAACGCCTCGCCTACATTGTATAAAAATACTGCTGAACTTATTGATGCTTTGAACAATGTGCGTACCTGGATGAACACTATGCGCCAGGACGCGATACAGTTGATAAAGATGAGCAACGCACAACTCAGTCAACCACAGGCTTTTCTTTTATTAAACGATATGATCGAGAATGCGAACCGAGCTTACGGTGGACAAGTCGATGCCGCGACTGGCGAGATGCATGAAGGCATCACATGGCTTCACACACATATGCAGGAGCTAGCAGTGCTCGATGTCACCAAATATAAAAATGCTGCTTAAGGAGTGACAGAAATGAATGTTCGCTGGTTCCTACTCGCTATACTTGGCATACTGCTCTTCGGTGGACTGATTTCCAGTGCCTATGCCAGCACTATTACACGCGCTTTGACGATGCCACGCGCTGGCGGCCAGAACAACGCACACGTTCCTGTTACTCAACCAACAACGACCTCAAAAGGGTCAACAGCGACAACTCAAACAGGCCAAATCCTTGCACACGACTCTTTTCAACGAGCTAATCAAACGCTCTGGGGCACTGCTACTGATGGACAAAACTGGGAGGGAGATGCAAATACCGCGCCTCCGTTCTCTATTGTTAATGGCCTCGGTCAGCTTGCAGGCGTACAGGGTACATTCAATGCAGTGCTTGGTCCAATTGTTCCTGCTTCAGATGTACAGGTGAGTGCGATGGCGAGCAACTTCGATGGCGGCAAGGTGAATATTGGGGCTGTTGTGCGCTGGAATGATACGAACAACTGGTACAAAGCGTTGATCGATGGTTCGCATCTCTCGATTATCAAACATATTCAAGGAATAGGGAAGACGCTCACTACTCTTCCGTTTCATGCACGGGCTGGTATCGTGTATACGCTTCGTATCCAAGCGCAAGGAGCGACGTTTGCCGCGAAGGTGTGGCCCACGACAACGGCTGAACCGGGCAACTGGATGCTTGTTACTTCGGATACATCTCTGACCTCTGGACGAGGTGGAATACGTATCGTCACACAAAATGATGCCACTGTGCGTGTCACCACATTTCTTGAAAGAGCCGTAAACGCGGCGACACAATAGCAAACAAAAATGAGGGGAAGATAGCATGTCTCAACCGCTTTACGCGACCTATAGAAATTACCGATGGCTGCGCATCACAAGTGGCTTCGGTTTGTTGCTTGTAGCCGTATTGCTCATTGTGTTCTCTGGTGGTTTCCCGCCGACGGCATGGCGTTTTCTGGCTCACGTGCTGACAACCTTACCGGCCCTGTGGAGTATGCGCGGTCTAGCCATCGTTTTGCCCTTCGTCGGATTGATGTTGCAGTCGCTTTTGTTGTTGCTGCTGTGGCTTGCGGAGGTGTTTGTCTGTGGAAAGTTTGTGCGGTACGAGTGGGATGCGTACCAGCAAAAGAGGGAACGAGAAGGTAGCGAAGAGGGGCAGGTGCTTGACCGAGAGCAAGAGATACCCGATTTTATTCCTATAGCCAAAATCCCAGTGTCTGGTACCCCAGTATATGAGTATGATACTCTGCCTGATACAGTCTATCCACGTATGCCTTCTTCAGC
Source organism: uncultured Ktedonobacteraceae bacterium (assembly GCA_964247355.1). Taxonomy (GTDB): domain Bacteria; phylum Chloroflexota; class Ktedonobacteria; order Ktedonobacterales; family Ktedonobacteraceae; genus JBBQVS01. The sequence goes on from CAXTUE010000099.1 coordinate 10,744, forward strand.
ACGACGTTATACAACTCCGGTTACTCTGGCGACTCAACCAGTGCCTACAGTCTTGTCCTCCCGTATTCCTGCAAGAGCATCGGCCCAGCTTGTGGCTGTTCGTGAGCCAGCAGAGCCAGAAGAGCAATATTATTCAGACTCCATTGCGTACCCCAACCATGAAACTGATGACAATTCTGAAGAGGTCATGGAGGATGAAACTGATAGATTTGACGACTATGAAGTGCCTACGGAGAGGCCGAATCTTGATGAGGAGGAGCCAGAAGAGTCTAAAGTGCTGTCGCTGGATGAGGCTTTACAGGAAGCGTCACAAATACGGCTCGTTGTGGGTATTGGGTCGGATGCAGGGCTTGTGCGGCGTAAAGCTGTCAACGAAGATAATGTATTAGGCTTACAAGATATGCACGTCACGCAAACGGGGGTAATACCTGTTGGCCTGTTTGTTGTTGCCGATGGCATGGGTGGTCATGCTAATGGTCAAGAGGCGAGTCGCCTTGCAACCTGCTCAGTAAGCGAAGTTCTCACGCCTGTACTG
>CAXTUE010000100.1:0-11277 GCA_964247355.1 uncultured Ktedonobacteraceae bacterium
GCATAAGGCGTACGGCGTGGACCTCAACGCCACCGGCGTCGAGCTGGCGGAGGTCTCGCTCTGGCTCAACACCATGCATCCCGGCATGCAGGCCCCATGGTTCGGGCTGCACCTGCGGCGCGGCAACTCATTGATCGGTGGCCGGCGCGCGGTGTACACGGGCACCGACGTCAACTCCCCAGCCGGGGCGTGGCTTCGCGCAAAGGCCACCAAGACGGCCGCGGGCGGGTTGGCGCCGACACCACTGCCGTTCCCTGCACCGCTACCCTCCGGAGCGGTACACCAGTTCCTCCTACCGAGCCCTGGTTGGGCCGCCGTTACCGGGGCCAAGGAGGCCAAGGCTCTGGCGATGGAGCTGCCCGGCTATCCAATTGGCGCACTCGGGAAGTGGAAGAAGGGGTTGCTGCGGCGACCGACGAAGGCCCAGTACGAACGCCTGCCCGGCGCCGCGCGGCGCGTCGAGTACCTGTGGAAGCTCGTGACCCGACGCATGGAGATCTCAGAGGGCGCGATCGCTCGCCGCATCCCAGTGTGGGGCGCCGACCCGGCCGACCCCGAGTTCTCCTTCCTGGAGCGGTCGCAGGATCCGGTTGCCAAGGAGCAGGTATTCGCCGACCTGTTCGACGCCGTCGACACCCCGTACTGGCGGCTCAAGAAGGTGATGGACGCCTGGTGTGCGCTGTGGTTCTGGCCGGTCGGGAGCACCAGCCTGCTCGACGGCACCCACTCCGCCTACACCGACCGCCCGACCGAGCAGAGCCCCGCCGCCATGCGTGCGCTCCTCGCTCAGGCGGTACCGGAGCAGGAAATCGTGCACGAGGTGCCTGCGCTGTTCACGGTGACCGGCGAGCAGCTCAGCCTGGCCGACGCCCAGCACGTTGTAGTCGAGACCAAGCGCGCACGCCCGATCTCGAAGTCGAAGAAGGTCCGGCCAGCCCGCCGCGCGGTGATCCCGCTGGTGAACCTGGACGACTGGCTCGACTTCCTGGAATCGATGCTCGGCACTGACGATGTGCCCGCCGGCAGCCTGATTGACCAGTTCGAGACTTTGGACCAGCTCAGGGACTACGAGGACCAGCTCCCCGGCTGGATGGGCATGGACCCCGGCGACCCGGAACAGCGCTTCCCCTGGCTGCACGAGGTGCGTGAGATCGCCGACGCCCAGGGTTTCCTGCATTGGGAGCTGGAGTTCGGCCGGGTCTTCACAGAGTCCGGCGGCTTCGACCTACAGGTCGGCAACCCGCCCTGGGTGCGGCCGGAGTGGAAGGAGGACCCGGTCCTCGCCGAGTTCGAGCCATGGTTCATGTTGACGGTGAAGCCCAACGCCGCCGACAAGGCGAGGCGCCGGATGGCCGAGCTGGCACGGCCCGAGGTCCTGAACTATGTCGTCGGGGAGCTCACGACCACTGCGACGCTGGCTGAGTTCCTATCCTCCGCTCAGGTCTATCCGCTCATGGCCGGAGGCCAGCCCGACCTCTACCGGGCCTTCATGTGCCAGACGTGGGCGCACACCGGACCCCACGGCGGCGTCGGGCTCCTGCACCCCGACACGCATTTCAACGGGGACAAGGAAGCACGCCTGCGCGAAGCCGCCTACCGGCGCCTGCGGGTGCACGCTGACTTCGTGAACGCCGGCAACCGGTTCTTCCCACCCCCGATCGGCCGGTCCAGCCACTTCGGTCTGCACGTCTACAGCGCTGCGGGTGAGATCGCCTTCGATCACCTGTCGTGGCTGTTCTCGATCGACGCCCTGCGGCTCTCGGCCACGTACGTCGGGCCGACCGACGAGACCGCCCCCGGGATCCGCTTCGACGGCAGCTGGGACGAGCGACCGCACCGGAAACGGATCGTGCGCGTGACGACGGAGACGTTGGCGCGATGGCAACGGCTCAGCGGCGAGGACAATGTCGCTGTCGAGCAGGCACGACTCCTCACCCCGGTGAGTACAGCAGAGGATCCCGCCATCGACGCCCTCGGGCGCTATCCCGTCCGACTCGCCAGCCTCAGCCCGGCGATCACGCGTGGATTCGATGAGGCCGGTGCCAAGAAGGCCGTCTTCGGCCCCGGCAAGGACCTCCAGCTGATCGACTACAACCGGGACCGGGCCAGCCAGGAGGACTACCAGGCCGCGTCATGGGGCGAGGTCGTTCTCAAGGGACCGCAGCTCGGGGTCGCCAACCCCCTATTCAAACAACCGAGCCAGGGAGCTGGGGAGATGCGGGGGCTGAACCTGGAGGCGATCACCGACGGCGCCGTACCCGAGTCGGAGTACCACCAGGTGGCCGACGACGACACGTTCCGCGGGGCACAGGATAGGTGGATCGACCATGTCGATCTCGCCAGGCGCCGCGCCTCCGACGACGAGATCGCACGAGTCCGCGACGAGCTGGCCGCACAGCGGAAGATCCCGGCCGCCCGGGTCACGAAAGAGATGATCGACGCCGTCCTCGTGAGCCAGTCGACGAAGCCCCACACGGACTTCTATCGGATGGCCTGGCGCGAGATGATCGCACCGGACACCGAGCGCAGCCTCTACGCGGCGATCATTCCGCCCGCTGTCACCCACATCCACGCGGTGCGGTCGGCTGCGCTCGAGAACCCGATCAGTACCTGCCTCGTCGCCGGCTTCTGGGCGTCCCTGCCCATCGACTATTTGCTGCGTACGACAGGCGTCGGCCACTTGGATTCGACTCGTGCGCGCCGGCTCCCCGCCCCGCGGACCCACCACCCGCTCGCCTCAGCGCTGCTCCTGCGATGCCTTCGACTGAACTGCCTCACCACCGCGTATGCGCCGCTGTGGTCCGAGCTGTACGACGCCACCTGGCCCGGCTACGAAGGCTGGGCGATCGACTGGCCCGGGCGACGCCCCCTGCCCGACGTCACCGCCGACTGGCAGCACCCCACCCCCCGCCGCGCCCCCGCCCTGGTCATTGTTAAAAAATCGTTTGATGGTGTAACACATTTTGTGACGTAGCCCATTCACGCTTCGTTGTAAGATGTGGACCTGAAAACCCCTTGTTCGCTTACTTCGCGGGGCTTTCTCGGTACTTCGACGGAAGGAAAAACGCGCATAGACTCTATGACAACGCGCGCATATGCATACAATGGAACAGCGATCTGTCCCCATGCAGAGGACTCAACTCCAAACAGCTCACCAGTCTTGGCCGTCGTATGGATGGATGCGGCACTTCTTCACGGAGGATGTCTCGCCCGATAATCGTGTCGTCGTTGAACTACAACGCCGCGCTCCCTGGATTGGCCTCGCACTCATACTGCAATCAATCAACGAAATAGATCATAATCTCTACTTCTCATATATACAACCATTTGGCTCACTCATTCCCTTGATATTAATGCTGGGAAGTTTTTATGCTATCTGGCGAGCGTTTCTTCCTGCCCCTAAACAGGCACTCTATACACAAAAACAGCCAACACGCTTTCAACGCATACTTCTTGTCATGACACTTCTGCTTACCATAGCGGGTGGCGTTGAACTGGGACGCGGCATCTGGATGTGCTTCTTGCCACCACAATTCTCAAATGACGGCACCTCGCTCGACACCAACGCGGCCATTCTTTTGCTAGAGGGTCACAATCCATATACCGATTCTAATATGATTGATCTCGCACGGCGTTTCCCTATTCAGCCCGATTGGACCACGCCCCTGCGCACTGGGCAGCTTGCCCATCGCATAGATTATCCATCCATGAGCGATCTGCAATCTATTCTCGATACCGACCTGCGCGCGGCCAATATGCCCGAATTCGAGGCACGAGTGAGCTATCCCGCCCTCTCTTTCCTGACACTCGTTCCATTCGTCATCTTTAAAGACTACAATGTGCTACCATTCTACCTGCTGAGTTACCTGGCACTGGTCGCGATTGCCTGGAAGTTTGCGCGACGTGAACTACGCCCGTGGGTTCTCTTGCTCGCTTTGGCTAACGTACCAATGTGGACCTCGACCGTCGGCGGCAACCTTGACGTATTCAGTATGTTGCTCGTGACGCTGGCATGGTTCCTACGCGAACGTCGTTGGAGTTCCGCTCTCGTTCTAGGCTTGGCACTGGCAACCAAACAGACTGCATGGTTTTTCGTGCCGTTCTACGCCATTCTGCTGTTCCGTCAATATGGCCTCAAGGAAAGCCTGTATCGCCTGACTATCGCGGGTAGCGTTTTCTTCCTATGCAATCTGCCGTTTATTCTATGGAATCCGCAAGCGTGGTTAGCAGGCATCAGCGCACCTCTCGATCCCCTGATGTTCCCAATGGGCGTAGGTATCGTTGGCCTCAGCATCACGCACCTGATTCCTTACCTGCCACAATCACTGTATACAGTGCTCGAAGCTCTTGCTATGCTCGGCTCGCTCGTCTGGTACTGGCGCATTTGCCGCAAACATCCAGAAGCCGTGATGTTGCTCGCCATCGTACCCCTCTTCTTCGCGTGGCGCAGCCTCCCATCATACTTCTACTGTGCAGCCTTCCCGCTCTACATTCTCATGGTGGCGCGATCAATTCCCGCTGCCACTAAAGCTAAAGTTGTCGAGGCAGATGAGAGACAGGAGCAGGTACAATCTGCTCCTGTTCTAGCACATGCCGCCATGCAGCTACCCTGATTAACAAAAAATATGTACCGCCCATGTGTGAGCGGTACATATTTTTGTTGTAATTTCTTCTCGACTCTTGGGACGCTTCGTGGTACAATCGTACACGTTGCGTGAACAACGCGAGGAGAAATGACAGACATTATGGCACGAAAAGAAGAAAACACAACTCTCTCAGACGAAGCAAATACTCAGCTACAGCACACGCTTGAGCAACAGCAAGAGCTAGCACAAAAGCTACGAGCCAGCACCACACAGGCGCAGGCAGAAGCCGCGCTCAGTATAATCACATCCCTGCCAGAAGATGTGCAGATGGCTCTACTCAAAACACTTTCCAGAACGCAAACCATAGATGCCGCCGATGTACTCACAGCGATCAACGCGTTCAGCCCCAACAAAGAGGTACGCAAAGAGGCTCGCCGTTCGCTCTTGCGACTCGACGCCGCCAAAGTTTATTCACGCTGGACACCACCTATCACGCAGTCCTCCGCCATCCAGGTCAAGGTCGCACAAGAGCCGCGCTTCTGGAAAGGCTCGGTTACGCGCTCACGCGATCAGGGCGAGGTGCAGTTGCTCCTCTTCTGGGAGCAGGGCTACGACTATACCGAGGTTCGCATTTTCGGCTTCCTACTCGATTTCTGGCGCGAAGGCGTTAAAGATGCCTTCGTTGATACTGTAAGTAAACGCGCAGCCGACCAGCGCGTCGCCGATATGCGTAGAAAAATGCCCGATGTTACCGTCGTCGATTGTACACTGGCAGACGGCAAACGCCTGATCGAAGAGGCCCTTGATATCAATACATGGCGCCATGTCGAGCCACACCAGGACTATCGCAATCGCCTGCCCACCATCAATCAACTCATTTTACAGGCCACCAATATAGGCGAGGATAGCGGCCAGACCTTTATCAATCCAGAACTAGAAGACCAGGAGACCATTGTCCATTTCATCGGCGCATGGTCACTCGGCGACTTCGATTTAGCCTACGACTTGCTCACCGAAAATAGCAATATCCGCAATAGCCTGTCACGCGACGAGTGGATTGAACGGCACCGCGCATGGTATGACGAAGCGCACCCGGCTCGCCTGGAGCTTGGGTTTGTCCGTGAGCGCGAACGGAGCCAGAGCGCGCTCTGGGTACCCTCAGCACCTGTGCGCACTACGTCGTCGCGCAAAGATATCGAGTTCGGGTGGTCCGTCGAACTTGTCGACACACCGCTCAACGGCACCTTGCGCGAAATGCCGATGGGGACCGCGATCAATAAAGAGACAAACAGGCACTGGTTCTGGACAAACTATACCGTCGAGCGCACTCGCGACGGGTGGCGTATTCAGCAGTTCACTGACGAAGGTACCGCTATCCAGGGCCTCTCGATTCCCGAACTACAAAAGCGCATTCGCGAATATGAAGACGCGATTGAAAACACCATGAAGCAACAGCCAGCAGATGTCAACGCCGCCCTGCAAGAACTGACATGGCGCGCCACACAACTGCTCCATTTCTATGATGCGCTTATCGCAAAGCTGCCATTGGACCGTCAAGTCAACGAAGAAGCCTACGAGCGAGCGGTCTTCGTCGGCAATCCAGAACGCATTGTTGTCTATCTCGAACGCATGATACAGCGCTTTCCAGACAACAAAGCCGAACTGCTGCGACGCCTCGGCGCAACATTTGTTGGCCTATCGTACAACTTTTCCCATGATATGCCCGCACGCGAAACGCAGTTCCTGACTCGCGCCGAAGAGACGCTGCGTGAGTCGCTCGAAATTCAGAATAGCGCAACCGGCCATATGCTACTCGGTGAACTCTATCTGAGTATGCAGCGTAACGATGAGGCTGAGACGGAACTGAGTACTGCGCAGTCGATGGCTATGACTCCTGAAGAAGAGACATCCATTGAAAGTGGACTCGGCTCTATCGCGATGCGCCGCGAACGTATGGCGGAGGCCCTTCCACACTACCAACGCGTTAGTCAGCTTGATCCCAACTATCCCGGTGTCTGGTTCAATCTCGGCTTTGCCTACCGTCAACTCGGCAATTTTGTTGAAGCCGAGCAAGCCTACAAACGCGGCATCGAAGTCGAGCCAACCGATATCCGCCCGTACTCTGAACTGACCGCGATCTATATGAATCGACCCGATCACGAACTGGCGCAGGCCATCGTCACACAGGGCATTGAGGCAAATCCAGAATCAGCCCATCTTCACGCTCTGTATGCCTCGGTCTTAATGGAGCTAGGCGATATGCGTCACGCACAACGCGAACTACAAAAAGCCGAGTCAATTGACCCATCATTAGAAATCGTCCAAACCGTGCGCGAACTTATGCAGAATAAAACAAAGAAACGCTCATAGAGCTAATACATACACTCCTAGCGAAAAGAGGATATTGTGGGAAAGAACGATAAAAGCAAACAACCAGAAAGAACGCCGCAAGACAACGAACAGATACAAACTACTCTGGCAAGCTATAACCAGCTCGCCGCAAATCTCGCGAAAAGTCGCACTGAAGAGCAGATAGAGCAAACCCTATCTCCCATCTTTGACATGTCCGAAGCCGCACAGGTCGGACTCCTTAAAGCCCTTGCTAAAGAGCGCAGCATCGCCGCCGCCGACCTTGTGCTCGCCGTCAACACCTACGCCCCCATTAAGGAGGTTCGTAAGGAGGCGCGCCGCTCACTCATTCAGCTAGAGGCATCGAACACCTATCCCGAATGGACAATCCCCTCGGTTATGTCGCTCTCCGACATTCTAGGCGTCGATACTCTCAGCGATTTTGAGGGTGACGATGAGGACTATGACGAGGATGATGACGAGGAAGAAACACTGGATGGCGAAACCACCATTCGACGCTTTCTCAATTACTGGGGACAGGGCGATTTTGAGCTTGCCTGCGATCTTCTTGCCCCAAACAGCCCACTGCGCGAAGGGCTAAGCCCCGAAGAATGGGCAGGTCGGCGCGTGGTGTGGAGGGAAGAGGCAAAAGCGACATCCATAAAGCTTGACGTTGGCTACTCGCTTGAAGTCGGCACCGAGGATGAAGCAAACGACCTCGAAGACGATGTGGAAGAGTTAGAGGCTTTCTGGTCGCTTGAGATGAAGAACGGCTCCAGCACTACCCTGCCAGAACTTCCGACGGCGACGCTTGTCTTGGAAGCAACAGGCAGACACTGGTTCTGGGCCAGCTACTCGCTCGTGGCACACGATGGCGAGTTACGCATTTTGAACATACGCGATAGAGGCGCCGAGGCGTTGCAACTTCCACAACAAGAGATTGAAGCCCACATACAAGAAATCGCCGAAGAAATACACGCCATGTCCGAGGCACTAGACGAGGACGACGACGACGAGACTGAAATAGAGGATGACGAGCTAGATGATGAGGATGACGACGAACTAGATAGCGACGACGAGGATGAAAGCGACGAGGACGAACTGGAACTTGATCTCGATGAGGTACGATGGTTCACAAAACAATCGCTTCACTACTGTGATGCCCTCATCAAACACGCACCTCAAGAGGCTATGCTCTACGAACTGGCGACCAAACAAGCAATGGTCATAGAAGATGCCGAACGCTCTGCTGCATATCTCACACTCGCCGCAGAACATGTTTCCGCAGAGCGCGCCGACATCCTGCGTACACTTGGTGAGACTTATACAGTGTTGTCAGCAGAAGATACGCTCGCTCACCAGGAATTAGAGGAGGCGTTAGAGAATGACGAAGACGCCGTAGCAGCAGAGTTCACGAGTCGCTACTTCCCACTAGCAGAGCAAGTGTTTAAGGATGCAATCGCGCTCGACAATGCCTTCTCTAGCTACATTCTGTTAGCGGACTTATACATCAGAGAAAACAAGAAGTTTGACGAGGCAAAGGCTCTTTTCGAGCAAGCCGAGACATTAGCGGAAAATCCTAACCAGCAAGCGGCTGTCGCGCTAGGGCGTGCGCAACTTGCACAACATGAGAAAAAACTAGAAGAGGCATTAGCCCTGTACCGGCAAGCACTTGACCTCGCACCGGACATTCCTACTGTTTGGAATAGCATAGGTGAAATACAGCTTTCATTGGATCAGCAGGAAGCAGCAGAAAAAAGCTTTCTCAAAAGTATCGAGGTCAATCCAACGGTAGTGGAAGCCTATGGTCAACTTGCTACACTGTACGTAGAGCGCAACAGTGATGCAGAAGCTATTCCTGTACTGGAACAAGGGATAGAAGCAAATCCTGATGCGGTCGAGCTTATGGCTTCACTGGCAATGCTTTACCTCAACCAGAATGATCTACAAAAAGCGGAGGAGCTTATCGCGGAGGCAGAAGTGATTGACCCCGGCATGGAACTTGTGTATGTCGTGCGTCAGGTCATTGATATGACGAAACTACAAATGCAGCAACAACGCTCCTCTAACTCAAAATCTAACAAGTCAAAAAAGAAACGATGATAGAACAGCAAGAACGTAGTATCACCTATCATACGGTGACGCTTAGCACCTTGACACGCGAGGGCGACGCACTAGCAGAAATTGTCGCGCAGGACGAAGCAGGCGAGCACTCCACTCAACTGCTTTCTGTTCCTGCTGGCTTGCCGGGGGAACACGTCACAATTGCTGTGGAAGCACCACTTATGCCACGGCCTGGACGCCGGAGCAGACGTTGGAAACAGCGTCCGCCTCGTGTGTGGATCACCGAAATACACAAGCCGTCGCCCCTACGCGTACAGGCTCCATGCCCCGTTTTCGGCATATGCGGCGGTTGCCAGCTACAACATATGCGCTACGAAGCACAATTGGAGTGGAAGCGCGATGTTGTACACAATCTTTTGCGCGACATTGGTAACTTCGAGAATCCGCCCTTGCGGCCAACAGTGCCGTGCGATGTTCCCTGGCACTACCGCAACCATATGCGCTTCTCGGTCAATCGTATTGGGCAACCAGGACTCACAGCCCGTGGCACTCATCGCGTTCTGCCACTGCTCAACTGCCCAATCGCGCATGAGCAGATCAACACCGCGTTAGAAGTATTGAGTCAGCATGCCAATCCACAGCCGCAAGTACTCGTTCGTTGTGGTGCAGCAAGTGGGCAAATGCTTATTCAGCCGGCACAACCAGAGCCTGTTGCCCAGGAACTCGCGCAAAAGGGACTTGCGTTGCACACCGAGACAATGGACGAGATACTCGGCGGCGAAACCTTTCGCATTCGCCCTAGCTCCTTCTTCCAAACCAACACGGCACAAGCTGAGAAGATGGCCCAAATGGTTTTACAGGGCCTATTATCTCTACATGAACAGTCGCCGGAGCACGCAAGAAAGCTGACAATAGTCGATGCCTACTGTGGCGTCGGCACATTCGCGCTCCTCCTAGCGCGGCATGTTGGCAAAGTCATCGCCATCGAGGAGTCCGCGAGTGCCATCAAGGATGCACAATGGAATTTGCGCAATGTCGAGAATGTCGAGATACTCAAAGGCAAAGTCGAAGCGGTCTTGCCAGCTATCGCGGCTGGCCTGGACGGTCTGGTGATCGATCCACCACGCGCGGGCTGTCAACAGGTCGTACTAGACGCTCTTATTCAGCATCCCGTCGCCAGTATCGTCTATGTCTCCTGCGACCCGTCAACACTGGCCCGCGACCTGCATATCCTGTGTCACGTCCACCCTACCTATCGTTTACGCTCGATTCAGCCGCTTGATATGTTCCCTCAAACGGCCCACATCGAGTGTGTAACGGTTATGGAGCGTATTCACTCATGACCCTACTTCTACCCTTGTTGCTTGCCTCGGCCTCACCACGTCGCCGCCAGCTCATCGCCGCGCTCGGCCTCCCCTATACCGTCGGCGTCTCACCCATCGACGAGGACGCCGTGCAAGCAACCTATGATGGCCCGCCCGAAGAAACGGCGAAATGGACCGCAGAACACAAGGCAACGGGCGCGTTAACTCTGACCGAAGCCGCTAATCGACTCGTGATCGCCGCCGACACAACGGTATTGCTCGACAACACAATACTTGGCAAGCCGCGTGATGAAGAGCACGCTCGCGAACTGCTTCTCTCCCTGCGTGGACGCTGGCACTCCGTCATCACAGGAGTCGTAGCGTGTGCGATGATCGGCGGAAAACTTCAACTGTCGAGTGCGAGTTGCACCACGCCCGTACTGATGCGCCCATACAGCGACGAAGAAATAGCCACCTATATCGCGACCGGCGATCCAATGGATAAAGCTGGTGGGTATGGCATTCAGCACCCAGACTTCCAGCCAACGGAACGCATTAACGGCTGCTTTCTCAATGTCGTGGGCCTTCCTTTATGCGTACTCACCACGCTACTTGCACAATTCGGCGTAACACCCACCGAAAAAGGACGTAGCGATACACCCTGTCGATGGTCGGAGCGATGCCTGATATAATCTTAACTCCTGTCCGAGGTCGCTACGCACCCAGCCCGACAGGAACACTTCATATGGGCAATCTACGGACCGCCCTGCTTGCATGGCTCTTTACACGTACACAAAATGGACAATTTGTGCTACGCGTCGAAGACCTTGACCGTCCCCGTGTGCGTCCAGACGCGACGCAATTCATGCTCGACGACCTGCACTGGCTCGGCCTCGACTGGGACGAAGGCCCCGACTGTGGCGGTCCCTATGCCCCCTACACCCAAAGCCAACGCCTAGACATCTACCAGCACA
>CAXTUE010000101.1:0-2378 GCA_964247355.1 uncultured Ktedonobacteraceae bacterium
GTGCTATACTTGAGGTAGCAGACGTTTTGCAAGCACTATGCCCCGGTGCTTCCAGACAAAGAAGGAGTTCCGCATGCCTGGCTCTTTTGGTATTCCCCAGATCACAAATTATCTCACGCAGATGTGTTTAAAAATTGCACAAGTAGACTACGAACGCGAGCTTGTAGAACTGGCATTTCACGGCAGTCATGGACAGTGGCGTATGATCGTCAGTTTTCAGCAACAAGCAGAGGCACGTAAGCTAATGTTGATCGCGCCACACATTGGGACGGTAACAACAAAGCGTCGTTTAGAATGTCTCGAGGCGTTGATGGCGGTCAACTATCGTATAGCTGTCGGCAAGTTCGGCATTGATCTGGACGACGGCGAGGTACGCCTGGAAGAGGCGATTCCATTAGGACTAGCTTCCATCGCGTTCGAGCAGTTCCAGCTTGCGTTTGGCGCGCTCATGCAGACAGTAGCCATGTATCACAGTCTTCTCCCACGCATTGTGTATGGCAATCTATCCGCACTAGAAGCACTTACCGCATGTGAGCAGGAGTTTGCTTTGCAAACACATGGAGAGGGGCACACGCAGACGGAACCTCTTGTTGATACGTCGCAAGAGATGCTCGTTGAGCAAGGCCAAAGAGAAATTGATCTGAACGACGTGTTAGCGGAAGTGACACGCATCTTCGAGGAGCACAAAGAGTAAGCACAAGAAGAGGCAGGTTATGACAATACCACGACTTGCCTCTTTCTTATATGCTCATGCGTTAGCTTGACCCAGTGTAATCGTGCCATCGGCATTGATACGAAATGCAACGAGAGCAAGTGGAGTTGTTGCAGGTCCTTGTAAGACTGCTGCGTTTTTGAGCGGATCAAAGACGGCACCATGCGCCGGACAGACAAGGGTGTGCGTCTTGGGGTCATAATTGACCTCAACCTGTTCATGTGTACATGCGCGCTCGTACGCCACAAAGTTCCCGTTCGGCAGGTGAATAAGCAAGGCAGCTTTGCCATCAGCTGGATTGACGATATCCATAGCGGTGTTTGTTGCGATACTGCTGGCCATTAAGCCTTTGGCCATAGGTTTGGCAGTCGGAGTCATGTTACTTGGATTGGTTCCAACGTTTGGAGTCGCTATTCCTGTATCGCCAACTTGCTTTTGCTGACCTCCAGCAGTGCCTTGCGCGGTGTGCGTGTTGAGCTGTGTTACAAGATGTGCGAGATTCATCTTACCGGCAACCAACGCACCAGCCGCAACCACACTACCCGCTGCAATCGTTGCAATGACGCGTCTTCGTCCAACATTGTTGCGCGCCCGTTTCGCTGGTCGGATGCGTGTCACGGTATCAGGTGCCTGTACGTTTTGATCCAGCCGCTCTTTCCGCTCCTGTTTTAAGTAGTCTACGGAACCGGCCTCTTGCTTCACCTGTGGCACAATGGTCGGAGGTGGTGTCTGCACCCACCATGCAGGTGTGTTCATATCGTTGCCATTGCTTGCTTTGCGTTCAGTTGGTAAAGGCGAGGCTGGTTGTACATTCTGCTTACGCGGTACAGTTGGTATTGCTTCAGGAGTTGGCGCAAAGATATTTTGTGATGTTGGTTGCTGTAAGAAGTTGGTAACGCGTTGCGGTGCTACATCAGGCCGTGCAACAGGTTTTGCTGTCGGGACCTGTTGCGAGGGATGGATAGCAGCAACTCTCCCTGTGACAACCGGTGGCAAAATTTGCCAGCCTTCAGTTACCTGTGTTGGAGTTACATTGTTCGGAGCAGAGCCACGGGATGCAAGCAACTTGCCGGTCACGATTGGTGGCGTCAGTTGCCAACCACCAATAGAAACCTCTTCTTCTGGCACAATGCGCAGGTTCTGAACTGGTTTTGGCTCTTGTAACAAAAATGCACTTTCACTACTCTGTATACTTTGTGGTCGGTTAGCAACGCCTTTACAGACCTGCGCGAATGCTTCAACCAGTTCACTGACGCTTTGAAAACGCTGGGCAGGATCGCGCGCAAGTGCGTGATTGACGACCAGTTCCATCGCAATGGGAATGTCAGGGCTGAGCTTGTGAAGCGAGGGCAAGGGACTTTGCACATGCTGTATAGCTGTATCTAAAGGTGATGTACTGGAGAACGGCGGTTTGCCACTAAGCAATTCAAACAGCATCACGCCCAATGCATAAATATCGGAGCGTGTGTCAATAGGCTGGCCTTGCACGACTTCTGGCGCAATATACATGGACGCGTAGAGAAATGTGTCCGCGATACTTAAGAGGTATGAATATGGCTGGTCGTTTTGCTCGAGGCCCCGCATCTGCAACATGTGAACCAGACCAAAGCCAGCAACGAGAAAATTCTGGTCGGCGTTCAACAAAATATTAGCAGGCTTCAGTGTT
>CAXTUE010000101.1:2413-11272 GCA_964247355.1 uncultured Ktedonobacteraceae bacterium
CCAGGACTTCAAGCGCGTAGGTAGGCGTACAACGTCCCTGTCGTTTCAAGATATCGGCAAGAGAGCCAGATGTCATATACGGCGTGATGAGATAGGAATAGCCAAACTGCTCACCATATTCATGAACGGGCAACAGGTTACGATGGTTGAGAGCGGTCAAGGCGGCAGCTTCCCTGCTAAAACGTTGAGTAAAGCGCGTTCGCGTTTCTCTGTTAAAGCGCTCAGGCACAATAAAGGTTGTCAGGGCAACTGGGGTGCTCTGCGATGGATGTTGAGCCAGATAGACCGCGCTCAAACGTCCATGCCCTAGTAGGCTTTTCACGGTATAGTGACCTACGGTTTGTCCTACGAGTTGATCGGTTGATACAGTTTGCATTCAGGCTTCCCCCACAGAGTTTTTTATTGAAGTACACAATTGAATTTTACATACTGTATCAATGTAGGTCAATGTGATATGCCAAAAGTAGGACTTGTGTCTTTTTTAAGGTGGAGAATAAACGTTGTAGAGACGAAAATGGGGGCAAAAATACTCAAAACTCCTATACTATCATCTTAATAGCGTAAGAGCTTTGAGTATTCCTTATGAACGTTTTGCATTCTGAGTGTGAATAGCCCGTAGAACACGTTCGGGAGTAAGCGGAAACTGACGTATGCGAAAGCCGAGAGCATCGGCTACAGCATTCGCGATAGCAGGTGCGACACCACTCTGAGCAACCTCTACCGCAGATTTTGCTCCAAAGACACCTTCTGAAGTGGTCTCATCCTCCAAAAGATAGCTCTGTAGCTCTGGCATTTCTGCTGCATTGAAGATATGATAGTCGCTTAATGTTTTCGTAAGTACCTGTCCTTGTGCATCATACAACACCTCCTCGCTTGTACTCAGCCCTAAACCCTGTATCACACTTCCCTGCACCTGCGTTTCAGCAAGGGCTGGATCAATGACACGTCCCGCATCGAGTGCGGTTAGTAACTTTATGATACGCACCTCTCCTGTATCGGTGTTTACCTCCACCTCTGCCCCTTGTACAGCATAAACAATCGGGGGATGTGTTTCTCTGCGGGAGGCCGTGGCGAGGAGTTGTTTGCCTTCATGTGTGAGCAAGTGAGTAGCAACCGGTGTAAAAGTGAGCGTCTGCCCATTAAGGGGCGAGGGCGTAATAGTGCCTTCGTGTATAGTCAGACTCTCTGGTATACTGTTAAGCAGACGGCTTGCAGTTATCAACACTTGTCGACGAACCTGCTCTGAGGCACGACGAAGTGCAGCACCTGCATTGTAAAGTGTCGAGGCCGCGCTTGTCGTTGTGGAGAAGAGTGTGACATTAGTACCTGAAGTGTGTAAGAGAATATCATCTACGGACACGCTCAACACCTCAGCAGCGATTTGCGCGAGCATCGTTTTTACAGTAGGGTCGGCCACACTCACAAACACATCGAACGAGCCATCCTCATTCAGCTTTACACTAGCTCCACTACTCTCAGCATTCTTCAGCGCGTTATCGTAGCGTGTAAACGCTATTCCCACGCCGCGATGCAAACGGCTATTCCACGTTTGCGCGCGTTTCGTGCTCCACTGTAGCTTTGTCTCGACAAGCTGCATACACTCCTGCACAACACTCTTTGCATTCGACGGTGTTTCCGTTATACTCCAATTTTTACGCCTTAGCGCGATTGCATCCATATTCAGTTGTCGAGCAATCTCATCCATGTGCGACTCAAAGGCGAACAGTTCAGCAGAAGCAGCAAATGAGTTGCTCATGGGTGGCAGATTTGTGTAGAGGACCTCGGTCACAAAGCGTGTATGAGCGCATGTATAGAGTCCAAGTATATCTTCACTTGTAGGCGTATACATGCCATATGCACCCGTAGTAGCGAGTACAGTCATCTGGTTCGCGACCAACGAGCCGTCATGTCTCACACCTGTTTTCATACGGACAATATGTTGCGGAGTGCCATTCTCACGTAGCTCTTCCATGCGTGAGTAGACCAGCCGGACGGGTCGTCGCGTTATTTGCGTAAGCAATGCGCAGATATCTTCGCATTCGATAGATTGTTGCGTTGCGGAATTCCCAAGTGTTGGTTGTTCGACACGAATATGGCGTGAAGCGATGCCAAGTACAGCCGCCAGTACACGTCGTACTCGATGTGGTGTGTAGGCGTTGGAGCGTACAACGAGATAGTTGTCTTCATCAAAATAGGTAATGGCGCTACGCGTTTCCAAAGCAGCTTGCCGCGTCATTGGTAGAAGATATTCGCCCTCTATCACTCTATCGGCCTCCGCGAAACCGCGCTCGACATCGCCTGTCTCGGTGCGTGTGCGGGTGGCGACGTTGCGTTCGGCGTCATACATATTGCGTGACTCTGATTCGGCATGTATCTGGACATTACGCGCCTCCAATGCTTGACGCGGATCAAGCAATGAAGGCAGAACATCATATTCAACAGAGATACATTCAAGAGCTTGCTGGGCAAGTTCGGGTGTTTCCGCAGCAACGGCGGCGACACGATCACCTACATAGCGCATGATATAATCCAGGCTATAGCGATCCTGTGGCCCGGCTTCGCTTCCACTTGCATAGGATACACGCGGCACATCCTCGTAGGTCAACACAGCATGTACGCCCGGCATCGCCCGTGCTTCAGAGGCATCGATACTGCGAATAACGGCGTGAGCATGAGGACTAGTCAGAACTTTCGCGTATAACATGCCCTTGAGCACTATATCATCAGTAAAAGTGGCACGACCTGTAACCTTTTTTGCTGAGTCCACAGGCTGAACAGATTTCCCGATGACGGAGAATGAAGAACTTCCGATACCAGTAAAAGGCGTTACAGGCTGTACAACACGCTGTTTCGCGGTGACAGTGTTCGCCCCATCCAGCACAACGGCACGTTGCCTGGCTGTGACGCGCGCGCCATGCAACGTATTGCCATATTCTGATGGCACCTCTCCACGAATTATTGATGCGGCCCTTAGCACCGCCTGTACCGACTTTTCATACCCCATGCAGCGACAAAGATTGCCGGAGAGCGCATTGCGTACATCGTCCTCTGTTGGATGCAGCGTACGTTTGAGCAAGGCCGATGCGGAAAGCACCATACCAGGAATGCAGAAACCACATTGAGTTGCTCCCAGAGCTGCGAATGCCTGCTGAACAGGCGACAGCGTGTTTGACGTTTGTAGCCCTTCAACTGTTGTAAGCGTACAGCCGCCAGCCTGTGCCGCAAGCATTACACAACTCGTTCTAGGAAGCCCATCGACCAGCACAGTACATGCACCACACTCACCCGTTTCGCAGCCCTGCTTGACACTTGTGTATCCATTGCGTCGCAACAATGTCAGCAATGATTCGTTCGCAGTCGCATCCAGACTTTCAACCACACCATTGACACGTAACTCAAGTTCCATGTGTACTATCTGCTTTCCTTGCTTGTACTACCCACTTCCGCCAACAATGCCTGTTGCTGGGCGAGATATGTTGCCTCTTCGAGAACTCGTTGCGCGAGTTTTGCACCGCTCACGCGACGATAACCGCCGGTGACGTGCAGATCACTTGGCGGACGAAACTCAGCAATGCCACGTTGTATTGCCATTCGTATGCTAGTAGTTTCGTTGCTTTGCTGTCCAACAAGCTCATGCTCAACGGCACGTAGACGTGTTGGCTCCATATTTACCCCACCAAACGTTAGACGTACACGTGTGTATCTTTGCTGCTCAACCTCTACATATGCAGCGACATTCAGCAATGCCACATTTGTTGGTGTGCTAGCAATACGTGCGAAAGAGACTCCATATGCGGCATGGAGCAATGGAAGTACAACTTCCACAATAAGTTCGCTGGGAAGTCGCTCTCTTGTTACGTCATCACACGCGATGCGTCGCTCTTGTTTGCCTTTATAGACCACACCTGATAAGGCTAAACCCGGTCGCTCTCGTGTGCCACCACTCAAGTCGATAGATGTCCTTGAGCCTGAACGTACCACGACCTGCGCCTCCAAAACTGATAGCGCGGTCAAGATATCGGCTTGTGAGGCAGCACCAGCACTCAGCGTTCCACCCAACGTCGCACCGTTGCGGAGAAGGCGCGATGACGATGACACGAGAGCAGCGCGAGTTAGCAAACCGAATGCATAGTTATTAAGCAAGGGCGCATCAATGATGCTTTGGAGCGTGGTCATTGCTCCAATATGAATAACGTTTCGTGTATCCTCAGAAATGTAGGATAGGTCTAATTCACGCAGGTCAACAACGGCCTCGATACTGTCGTCTTCTAGTCCTAAAAGATGCGTTCCACCCGCAAGTGGAACTGTTTTTACATTCAGCCGCGCTAGCAGTTCTAGCGCATCGTCAATATGCTCAGCCCAGTGATATTCGACAAGGTTACGTAACATACAAATTAGAGCCTTTGTAGCGGAAGCAGGGTAAACGTTTCGACATCAACCACTCCCTGATCCGTAAGTTTCAGTGACGGAATAACTGACAATGAAAGAAAACTCAGCGTCATACACGGGTGTTCGAGTACACAGCCAAGTTCGGTAGCAACTTCGTCCAGATGCCGCAATTGCTGTACCAGCTCATCTGCGGGCAATGGTGATACAAGGCCAGCTAACGGCAAAGGAACGCGCGCAAGCACTTTCCCATCCACAACACATACAAAGCCACCTCCCATTTCTTGCAGGGCAAGTACCGCCTGCACAATGTCACTATCGCTTACACCTGCAATGACAAGGTTATGGGCATCGTGCGCAACACTCGATGCCAGCGCGCCTCTTTTGAGACCAATGCCTTGCACAAGTCCAAGTCCTACGCGACCACTAGCATGATGCCGCTCAACCACAGCCAGTTTCAGTAGGTCGCGCTCCGGGTCCGCGACAATTTCGCCATCGCGTAGGAGTGCCTCCATTTGCAGATGCTTTGTGGTAATCTGCCCCTTCTCAATACCGATCACCTCGACAAGTCCGGGTTTACCAACTATACGTAGCTCACGCTCAGTGAAAGGAGCAACATGC
The DNA here is from genome assembly GCA_964247355.1 of uncultured Ktedonobacteraceae bacterium. GTDB lineage: Bacteria > Chloroflexota > Ktedonobacteria > Ktedonobacterales > Ktedonobacteraceae > JBBQVS01. Next base: position 7,421 of record CAXTUE010000101.1, read on the forward strand.
ACCGTCTTCATTACCTCGACCTCATGCAGCGCGATATCGGTTTCTATGCCCATCACAGCCGAGGAAGGAATATCGACAAGCAGTTTGCCATTCTGTGCTACTAGCGCACCATCTTTATAGACAGACTCGACCTTAAAGGTAGGGAGATCGTCCAGCACGACAAGATCGGCCACACAACCAGGTGCAATCATACCACGAGAATATAAACGGAAATACTGCGCTGTGTTATAGGATGCGAGGCGAATGGCTTCTACCGGGTCGAGTCCCAATTCGATAGCGCGCCGGACCATCGAGTCTATGTGTCCACGCGTGGTTAGATCAAGTGGGTCGCGGTCATCTGTCACAAAGAAGACACGCGGCGGGTGCAACTCTTGCACAAGAGGCAGAAGGGCATCCAGATTCTGAGCTGCCGAGCCTTCGCGAATCATCAACCACATGCCTAGGCGTAAGCGTTGTCGCGCGTCTTCGAGTGTTGTGCATTCATGATCGGACATGACACCAGCAGTAACATAGGCGGAAAGATCGCGCCCCACAAGACCAGGAGCATGTCCATCAACAACAAGGTTGCGCTGTAGTGTTGCCTCAATTTTTGCTAAAACTTGCTCATCGCCCTGCAAAACGCCGGGCATGTTCATCATCTCAGCCAGACCGAGCACACGGTCATCGTGTAGAAGAGGCAACAAATCATTTGCGGTCAGGACACGATAGGGGCTTTCAAATGACGACGCAGGTACGCAAGAAGAGAGCAGTATATAGGTAGAAAGAGGAAGGCCGCGACTCGATTCGAGCACGTAACGAATGCCTTCAACGCCCATCACGTTCGCGAACTCATGCGGGTCAAGCATGACCGTTGTAACGCCTCGTGGCGTCACAATGCGCGTGAATTCAGGTAGCACCAGCATGGTGCTCTCGATATGCATATGACCGTCTATCAGTCCAGGCGCGAGCCACCGTCCTTGCAGGTCACGCTCTTCTCGTCCTTGATAGTTGTGAAAGTGCGCCGTATCTCTTTCGCTCACTCCCACAATCAGGCCATCCGTAAGAGCAACATCGGCAAGATAGCATTCACCTGTACATACATTGACTAGATTGGCGTTACGCAACACGAGATCGGCGGGCAACTCTCCCCGCGCAACCTGTATACGTCGCTTCAGTTCATCCATAACTCTTCCGCTTTCTCTGTATGAAGTTCTCTGTTGCGCCATTCCAATAGAACATTGTGGTACATAGTAGCAGATTATGACAAAAGAGTCGAGTTTTGCGCCGATTCTGCTACATGCTTATAAAATATGTCGGTCCTTACAGGCAACATTTCTTCTCAAGAGAAGAGAGACGTAAAGTTCATATACAACGTATAACAAGTAGAATGAACGTGCTTATATAGAATACTTTTCTTATGATATACCTATGGCAAATAGAGAGGAACAAATCACATGAGTAATATTGGTACAGCGATAGCGAGGACAGCGATGCTTGCGGGCGGTGCTATCCTGGGCATGGTGCTTGCGCGTGTATTCGATGAATGGGTTGCGTCACACTCGCACACACAGTCGGAGTACGACAAGACACGCTATGCGCAGGGGCTGGGCGCGGTAGAGTTGCCGCCTGCCGGACCACCACAGGCACCATTTCAGCAACCAAATCCAGAGCAAGAACAGTATAATGATTTCAAATAGTTGTTACTGAGTGAACCCCCATTTGTGGGGCCACCCCCCCCCCTTTTTTTGGTGTCGCCCCCCAACAAGCGGGTTCACTCAGTAACAACATATCTCCTTACACCGGAGTATTCACCAGCCGTCTTGCGGCGTGTAACCATGTTTCTGCTGTATCATCGGGGATTGAACAACCATTAGCAAGAATAAGCTTGCGTCCCTTGACCTGAGCTATTGCGCTCAGGATTTCGCTCTCAAGCTCTTGTTCATTACCGTGCGTCAATGCGCCACGCTCCCACAAGCCACCCATCAAGCACTTGTCAGTCATTGTGGCGGCTTCTGATAGGCTGGGACCTGTGAGGCGATCACTCCAGCTTAGCGTAGAAACAGGATAGTTTACAAAATCCTCAAAGTAAATCTCATCACCTTCCTGAGCAGGCTCGGCGTGAACATGCACAATGTTGAGCCACCCGTTTGCCGCTCCCTCCAGTGCCTGTAAGTCATAAGTGCGCCCGTAGTGTGTATACTCATCACGGGTGAGATCAGCGTTTGTCGCACCCATACAGGAGAAGAAAATGCCATCAGCACCAGCCTCAATCGAGGCTTTAAAGAGATGGTTGAGATTTGATGCGATTGTGCCCAATCCCTCTTCGATAGGCGCGGGATGTTTGCGTAGTTCTTCGATGGCCTTTTGCTTACCCATCATGTAAAAGAGTTGTGTCAATGGGCTAAAATGCGTGACAATCAACGGATAATCAGGGCCGAGTTGGGCACGTAATGTTCGTATACATATTAGTTGTTGCTCGAACATCGGTGTATCAAGGCCAAGTTTGGGGGCCATACGTACCTGATCCGCCTCGACAAGCAGTTCATCGGGTCGAGGATATGGGAGGTCAGGCATAATTTTTACGATATCCAGATGGAATTTATCGACAAAAAACTCATAGGTCTGTTGTGCTAGCCGCTCACCTGAACCCTGTGGCTGAAAATGATGCCAGAAGCAGAAAGGAACACGATCTACAGCCTCGCCTTTTAGTGCTGCATGAACGCGCTCGCCCGGTGTCATGTCACTCATAGATTATTGCCTTTCAAAATAGATGAGAAACATACTCACGTTGTAACGCTATCCATAGTGTATCACGAATCAGTGCATCCGCTAAGAAACAAGAGAATACATACATTGCTTCGCCTATGCTTGAGCGTTCTGAATAGAGAGACCTAAGCCAAGTTTCGGGAAATATTTTTTCTTCCTTAAAAAGTGTTTCATGAAGATTGGTGCCGTACTACTCATACCTCAACACCTCCAACGGGCGTACACGCGTCGCGTTCCATGATACAAGCAGAGCGACAAGCATAGTGACAAGTGATGTCACGGCGACGATGAGAATTAGAAGCCATGGTCCGACGCTGATTTGCACCTGGAACACGAATGTACTGAGCACGGTGATTGAGCCGGCGACAAGTAGCATGGCAACAAGCGAACCGAGCAGGCCAACGAGTCCGTTCTCGATGAGCACAGTTGCCAGGACTGAACGACTGGTGTAGCCGACGGACTTGAGAATGCCGATTTCGCGCTGCCGTTCCAGCATTGCCAGCGCGACGGCATTAGCAATGATAATTAAGCCAGCAATCATTGCTAGTGATGCGACAGTTGTAAGAAGTATGATGAGGTTGTCAAGGACTTGATTGATGATGGCGTCAATATCAACAACGCTGAAAACAAGCGCACTTGGGACAACTGTATTGATGTTGCGCTTAAATGTGGGCAATTGATTCGGGTCAACTTTGAGAGAGTAGACAGTTAGCGTTGACGAGCCGCCCAACTGCGAGGCAACTTTCTCGTCGCAGAGAATTGAGGCGAAGGTAGGATTCTTTGTGGGGTCTGTGTCATCATAGAAGCCAACAATCGTCAGTTCTTTGGTCACAGCACCATCGACGCTCTGCTCAATCACGGTATCACCGACATTTAGATGCAACGGTGCGTTCTGAAGTGAGGAGTTAACCAGAATATTATTTGTGCCAGCATCAGATAAGCTTAGATTGCGCCCACTATGCAAGTTGACTACCGGAATGTTATTGCCACCATTTCGTAACGTGTAGCCTTCGATACTCGCGAGTTTATTAACGCCATCTCTGGAATTGCCTTTACCCTTTGCGCTCGTACGTTTTAGCACTGCGTTCAAGTCCTGACCCTGAATAA
>CAXTUE010000102.1:0-11254 GCA_964247355.1 uncultured Ktedonobacteraceae bacterium
ATTGGTGATTGTACGATTGGTCGTAGGAGGCGGTAGCAGTTCAGCAAGGCTGATTGTTGCCCTAATTTGAGCCATGCGGTGATCCAGCCGACGATTTCGGTTGCTGAAAGAGTGCTAAGGGCAAGCGAGTAAATTTTTGGATAATATCCTGGAGTGTTGAGGACGACACGCGTGTAGTCAAGCCAGCCGATGCGGTCTTTGAAAAAGGCGTTTGTGACCTCTGGCCCTAACTTTGCAAGTACGCCGCAGAAGACGTTGAGGGTTTCGTTGACCTGCCATGCTGGTTCGGCATGCTCTGGTTTGGCAATCATAAATTTGCTGAAGGCGCGAGCGACGGCTGGTACGGCCTCTGATGCACGAATGTTGTTTAAGTCAATCGCGCTCAACTGGTTTGTTTCAAGGGCTGTATGTAGAAGAGTTGTGATGCGTCGCAGGTTGCGGACATACGAGCCGAAGCCGCAGAAGGTGAGCGGAGACTGAAACGCGGCTGCATCACCAAGCGAGAGGACGCGATCATAGGCGAGTACCTTCTGTTCTTTTTGCCACGGTAGTGATATGTTATAGCCTGCTGGAATGAAGCCATAGACGGGCTTGAGTATCTCGACGTGCTCGGTATCTTTGTAGCTGGGAAGCAAGGCAAAGAAGTCATCGAACAGCGCAAGTAGGTCAACACGGCTCCCTGTCTCTGCATAGTAGAACAGGTAAATCGCCACCGCATCGTCGACACCGGGGAACGCCTCCCAGATCAGTTGATGACCGTTATGTGCATCTTCGGTGGAGACAAGAACCTCCCCAACAGTAGGATTGATCTCTTTGAGACCTGTTCCTTGCTTATAGCCGCGCGCAACGGTGCCGACGGTGGGGCACACCAGCGAGAATGGACGCCCACAGTTCAGTTGACAGGCGATGGGCGAGGTAGAACCCATGCCATCAATTAGTAGACGCGCTTCATAACTGTGTTGCTGGCCGTCTTGAGCGATCACGTCAAGTGCGACGCCGTGTGTGGGTTGTACGGCACAACGCTCAAATGTTGTGTTATGCAGAATAACATTGGGATAGGAGCCGTCAGGGTGGTGCGCGCGTATTTTCTGGATACATAATGTGGTGAGCTTTTCGGCATCGACCGCGATGTTCAGCACATCTTTCAGATGCAATTCGGCTGGCTTGACCCGGATGTTCGCGGGATGAAAGCGTACCAGACCGTCGCGATATTCGCGCTGTATCACGCTCTCAAGTTCATCGGGCGTGAGCAGACCCACATCGAGCAATTCGCGCAACTCTTCGCGTGAAATGTTCCATTCACGATGAACCGCGCCTACGGTGAAGCGATCAAAAACGAGAACGCGTAGACCGTAGCGAACAGTCATAACGGCGGCATTCAGCAGGTTGAGACCTCCACCCGCGTATATAATATCGAAGGTGTCCGTTGCTGGTAGTGAAGGACGCTCCTCTGTCACCACAACTTCCGCATACTCGCGGTTCTCGCTTGAGGAGAGCATATTTTGCCATGTGTTATTGAGGTCTTGTAAACGGCGCAGGTGTGCCTCGCCCTGTGGAATGGAGGCGAAGGCTTGTGCAAGGTGTGGATATTGTGCTGCTAATTGCTCGATATATGTTTGCATAGAATGATGCCTTTAGGTTGCTTTATAATGTTGGTTTCTCGCCAATGGTTATGTATACTTCCCAGCGACGGCTACGGATACGTTCGGAGCGACGTTGTAGGTTCACACGCTCCACTGGTATGAGGCGACCAAACCATGCATCGGGTACTACTTCGGTAATGACATCTGAATTGCTTGTTGTCTGGCTACGTGCTACCTCGTCTTGTAGTGTGCGTTGCTTACGTGGTCCAAAGAGTGCTGAGGGACCATAGACAAGGGCCTGTAGCAGGACGAGTAATGGCTGTAACGCGCCAACTGGCAACAAATTCGCACCCTCTATAACGATAATGCGTCCGCCAGGACGCAAGACGCGCTCTACCTCGGCTAACGTATCGGGATCGTAAATGTACTCACTGGGAAATGTGCTGACCACGGTATCAAACGAGCTGTCGCTGAACGGAAGGCGTTGTGCTGATCCCTGCATAATCCAAGCTGTTTGACCAATTTTACGTCTGCGGAGTGTGTTACGTGCCGCAGCAACCATCTGTGGCGAGTGTTCTACTGCACGGCAGTTGTAGCCAGCATTCAGCATATCAACAAAGAGATCACCAAGTCCACTACCTAATTCTAGCACATCTATGCCCGTGATGCGGGGAAGTACAAGACGTTGCCAGACGCGCCATTGGCCCGCGAACGGAACGGTGCTTGCGAAGCGATAGAGATAGCGATTCTTGTACAGTGTCTCGAACAGCAATTTACGCAGGTTAGTCGCCATATTCTTATTTTCCTACCTCTGCAAATACGTCGAGTAGTTCGCTCAGATGCTCGATTATAAGGTCCGGTTGAAGGCCATTAGGGATAGGTCTACCCTTCTTCTCTTCACGTTTTTTTGCGCGTCTATAAACATCTTTAAGTACATACTCCTCAAGTGATGACGAGTCTATAGAATGCTCAAGTGCTTTTGCACGCGCTTTTTCATATAAGTGTGGAGTAGGTTTCCAGATGGCAAAGATGTCCAGTTCTTTCGCGCCAACAACATCCGCTCCAAGCGAATCACCTACCATCGCTGCTTCCTGCGGGGGTACACGAAGGGCATTCAAGGTATGTTGAAAGATGATGGGATTAGGTTTCCGCACATGCAGATCGGCAGAAATCGCGACGTGTTGCTCCGCAAAGTAGTCGAGCAAACCGAAGTTTTGCATATCTTCTATAAAAAGAGGACCTCCGTATTGACGGTTGGTAACAACACCCAGTAAAAATCCTCTCTGCTTTAAAACTGCTAACGTTGAGAGAGCATCAGCAAAAAGTGTTCTTGAGGCAAACGAACGGGTACGCAATGCCTCGAAAATTTCTATGCCAAGCGAGTGCTCAACAGAAGGAAAACCTACCTGTTGTAGTGCCTCTACAACGCCTGTTGCGAAATCAGGTTCGAGTCGGGTGTCTACCATATACATTTCATAGATGCGTTGTTGTATGACTTGAGCAAGATGCTCTCCTAGCGTTACATCGTCCATGTGTGGAAAGAATTGTGGGGCGATATGCTGATGAAGAATCGCTAGAACTTTTTGCTGAGTTGTTCGTTGCTGTATTACTTTGTCAAAGCCCTCTTTGTCTGTCCAGAGGGTGCTCCCAAGATCAAAAAGAATACAACGAATCGTTCGTCCTGTCAGTGCTGGCACAATTTTTCTGGACAAGCAAATGCTCCTCTTTGGAAAGCTACTAGATTGTCAAACAATATGTGGCAGAAGCAAGGGCACCCGCAAGGGGAATGCCCCATAGGCGTTAACTTAAGGGATCAACAGAAACCAGGGCATCCGCAAGGGGAATGCCCCTCCCATACACGACGCGTCGTGTGTGGGAGGGGCATTCCTACTCCTTACTCATCTTGCCAACGAACATTGTTCTAGCTTCGCTCAGGCAAGATGAAAGGAAGCTCGCGGATGCCCTAGATACTTAGCGCATTACATCTTCTTCATTGCCGAGAACTTCGTCAACGAGACCGTACTCAACTGCTTGGGGAGCAGTGAGGTAGTAGTTGCGGTCAGAGTCCACCGTGATACGCTCGATAGACTGGCCGGTGTGCTTAGCGAGAATTTCGGTCAAGCTGCGGCGCAGGCGTAGCACCTCACGTGCGGTGATTTCGATGTCAGTTGCCTGACCTTCGGCACCACCTAATGGCTGGTGAATGAGGACAGTCGAGTTTGGCAGTGCATAGCGCTTGCCCTTTTCGCCAGCAGTCAACAGAACGGCACCCATGCTCATCGCCATGCCCATGCACACCGTAGACACGTCAGGGCGTAGCCACTGCATAGTGTCATAAATGGCAAGGCCAGCGTAGATCACGCCACCTGGGGAGTTTATGTACATGTTAATGTCTTTGGATGCATCCTCACTCTGGAGGTACAGCAACTGTGCGACAACGCTATTGGCGACATTATCGTCAATGGGGGTACCAATGAAGATGATGCGCTCCTTTAGCAAGCGGGAATACAGGTCCCACGAGCGTTCGCCGCGTGGGGTTGATTCGATAACAGCAGGGATCATGCCTCGTGGCTCGAGGAACTCTCTTGACTCCTTGATCCATTTTGGATCGCGGGGATTGAATATGCTGCTCATCTTGGCTCCTTTTTATATTACGGGTTCTTCTTCCACCACAATGCGGAAGAGCTACATCGCCGAAAAAATTGTGTGCAGAGGTCATTCCGTTCAACGGGAATATGTACTGTTATTTTAGCACTTGCAAAAGACAAACGCAAGCAGAAAAAAGAAAGAGTGCTAGAATACCCATTTTTATCCAAAGGCACTGCTTTTGGATAAAAATGGGTATTCTAGCGGAAGCTTAGATAGCAACAGATGCTTCTTGTCGTATGGCTTCTGACTCGTGGTCTTCAGAAGTACGTTGCTGTACCTCTTGTGGCGTAGCTCGACGTGGACGATAGCGTACAAAGAAGGTTGCAACAATTGAGAGGATGGTGAGCACAACGCTTACACGGAATGCATCCTGCATTGCCAGTACAGTTGCCTGTCGGCGCAGTAGTCCGCTTATCTCTTGTAACGCTGCTGAGTATGCAGCAGCTCCAGATGCGCCTCGTAATGTAAACAGAGCTTCCAGGCGCGGAATAAGCTGACCAAGTGGCGATACAGCTGTTACCTGCTCGGCGAGATGCCCATAGTGAACGCTTGTCTGAGTCTGAACCAGCGTCGCGATGACCGCCACTGCTAAAGAACTTATCACAAAGCGCAACGTAGTATTCACTGCTGTAGCTTGTGACAACAAACGTGGCCTGATTTCTGAAAGCGCAGCAACCGATAGGGGTTGGAAACAGAAGCCAAGGCCGAAACTACGTATAATGAGCCAAAACTGCAACGTGCCATATGGCGTATTGACACCGATAAAGGTTAGTAGGTAGAGTGCGAAGGCAAGAATAGCTAAGCCTGGAATGACGACACCGCGTACACCCAGTCTATCTACAAGACGGCCCCCAATAAGGGAGGATACCATAGATGCAAATGCCTGTGGTAGTAAGAGCAGACCTGCTTGATAGGCCGAGAGTCCACGTATTTCTTGCAAGTAAATGGGGACGATAAAGAGACCACCGTAGAGCGCGAATATAACGAATGTGCTTGCGATGCTACTTGTAGCAAAGGATCGATTGCCAAACACACGCATATCCAGGAGCGGTTGTCCCTCACGACGCGCTATGTTTAGCTCGACGATCACAAAGAGGATGAGCATGATGACGCCCAACCCCAGAAAACCAAGCACCTTCGCAGAACCCCAGCCATCGGTGCTTGCATCAGATAATCCATAGAGCAACGAACCCAGACCGGTGGCGGAGAAGAAAAACCCAGGAAGGTCGAATGTAGCACGTCTCTCTGCGATGGATTCACGCAGGAAAAGAAAGCCCAGGACGATGCCAAGAATGCCGATTGGCAAATTCACGAAGAAGATGAGCTGCCAGCCCAGATAGGTCACGATATAGCCACCAATAGTTGGACCAAGTGCGGGCGCGAGCAGAATAGGCACACCAAGCGCGCCCAACGCGGTTCCCCGCTCTTCTGGTGGAAATTCGGTCCAGAGCAGGGTGATGGCAAGAGGCGAGAGAAATGCACCCGTTGCCGCCTGTACAATACGGAAGAAGATCAGCATTGGCAGATTAAAGGAAAGCCCGCACAATACTGAGCCAATCGTGAAGCCGAAGAGCGCGAGTAGATATAGGCGTTTGGCACCGAGACGCTGCGAGAGATACGCAGTCAGTGGTGTCGCGACTCCTTGCACAAGCGTATAGGCGGTCAAGACCCATTGTACACTGGTGAGGCTCACGCCAAAGACGGTTTGTAGGCGAGGAATGGCAATATTAACAATCGTGCCATCCAGGATGGTCATGAAAAGTCCAAAAATCACGACGATTGCAACAACCCACTTATATGGAACATTGCTAATGCGTCGTGGCGCGGTTGCTACAGGTACTTGCATAAGAAAATCCTTTGTACTGTAGGAACTGATTCATCGCGTCCTCTGCTCCCAGCGCGGACGGTGGGTGCAGAGGGCGCGTTGAATGAGTTCCTACGCAATGCCGTTTTAGGAAAAGTGTATTAAATGTGTTACCAATTCATCAGACGTTATAAGTCCAGTATACAGTTCAGAGCCACAGCGTGGGATGAGCGCAAAGAAGGTGTTAAGCATGACTTCCGTTGGCATAGCGCGGTCAAACTCGCCTACGGCCTTCCCTTGCTCTAACAATTGCGTGATAGCGTAAGAAATGCGTTCTTTTGAAGAATGTAACTTATCTTTTTTCTCCAGAAGTTGCTTACGTGAATCCATGTTCTCTACAAGAGCGGAGAGCAATTGAAAACGCTTTCCCCGCAAGCCTGTATGCATAGCACGTAGTATAGCCTCTAAAGTTGCACGAGCGGTTGTGGAAGACGCAGTTGCATCCTCAATCACTCCAAGAAATCTTTGCATCTCGCGCTCAACAAGTGCAACTACTAGGTCTTCCTTTCTGGCGAAATGCAGGTAAAGCGTACCCTTCGCAATTCCTACTCGCGCTGCAATCTCATCCATAGAGGCATCTTGGTACTCCTTTTCGAGCAATATGTCTTCTAAGGCTTGCAGAATAAGTTCTTCGCGTTCCTGTCGTTGCCGCTCTTTCAAAGAGCGATGCGGGACATGCACATCTTGCACTCTATTCATCCCTAATGACTAATACTTGTGTTTATGACTTGTTAATAACAATATGACTTGCTAGTCATAATTTAACGTGGAATGGGAGGAGTGTCAAGAAGAAAGAGTTTTCGCACAGGGCAATCGCATCTAAGCAACCCAATGCACAGCAACACTAAGACGAGGGGTGATATAACAGGTCGAAAAAGCAGGGAACCTGGCGATGGAAGAGAACAACCAACGAGGTCTGAAAAGCCTTTTTGCGCAGGTGCAAGACCTGCGCTTAGAGCGAACCAAGCGGCATCGATTACAGGAAATCATCATTCTAGCACTCTGTGGAGTCCTGTGTGGAAGGATTATGGTGTGGTCAAGTGCGAGACATGCACTATCCCTGCTTGTTGCAAGGACAGTGCATGATGAGAAGCATCCTCTTACAGAGAACGTTCCAGAAGAGTTTAGCCGACAGTACTTTTTCATTCTGTGAACGAGAGTAAGCTTCCATGTTTGACTAAAGTTAGACTACCCATAGCTGTACAAGTACGGTGTAGGTAGTATTAGCGAATGATATCAAGACTCCACGCTTGATTGGCGTTTGTGTCCTGTTGAGGCGTATCAGAATCATAGTTCCACAAGTATGGGGTAGCTCCACTATCCATGTTCGCTCCTGCGTCCATCAGGAGTGATTGGTTAGCATCTGCCAAGAAAACGTCGTAGGATCGATCTCCTAGTCCTAGAGCTGTATAGTTCTGTTGCCAGACGACTGAACTACCACTATCGCAGGAAGCCATTATAAGAGAGTTGCCCTGCAGACTTCCCGTTTGCGGATTGGTATTCTGGTCATAGCTGAGGCAAAGACCACTGTTCGGATTCAAGAATTTGACTCCAGCTCTATCTGGTAGAGCTTGAGGTTGCCACACTTGATTGGGATCAGGATTATTGGCACTAGCAGTACTAGTACAAGGAAAAAGGTAGACTTGGACCCGATCTTGACCGACATTCAAACACATATTATTGTGCCCTACATTTCTGATCAAAAAGCTAGGGGGGTCAGCTTTGGCATGAGGAGCTTTGAAACTGGTCCAGGTGAATGCAGTGGCTACGAGCAAGAGGAGGAGACTACCACCTAAAAACAGAAGTTTACGACGCATAGCTTAAGATATCCTTTCTGGAATCACAAGTGTTTAGTATGAACCTTTCAGTGTACATACTTTTGAGCTGAAGAGACTTTTACAAAAGAAAGCAGTTGTGCTTTCTTTACTTGACTCAGCATTTTCGGTACATCAGTACCATGAATAGTATGCCTTATATTTTGTCTTTCTACTACAGCAAGTAGTCAGCAAGTAGTCAGCAAGTAGCCAGTAAGTAGGCAGCATGCAGACAGCAGCAGGGGTTATCCTTTAACAAGGAGTTTATTAGAAGAGAGAGGCAAGGAAATGGGGAACGAGGTGGCGAATTTGATATCGTGTGGCACTCTGTAGTGCGCGATATTGCCCTGAGTTTTCGCATGTAAAGCACTATTCCTGTACTACAATTATGGTACAGGAATAGTGCTTTACATGCGAAAATTTAGTCTCTATGAGGATGGTTCGGGCGATAATCCTTAGTGCGATCAAGTACAACTGTTTCGACAAGGCTAATATCACTTAGGCGTGAACGAATACGTTCGTCTACGCCTTGTAAGCCCTTTGGATTAGCAGTTATAACCGTTGGCATACCCATGTTGTAGCGATAATTGAGTAGTTGGAAAAGCTTTTCATTGGCCCAGGAGGAACTTTGTTGTGCGCCTAGATCATCGAGAATGAGCAACTCAGCTTCGCGCATCTTGGCAAAGAGTTGATCGTAGACTTCTGCCGCATTTGGTGCGAATGCCGCACGCAGGTGATCGAGCAAATCAGGAACAACGGAGAAGAGTACAACTGCGCCTTCATCAAGGCTCTGGTTCGCAATGGCAGCGGCAAGATGTGTTTTGCCACAACCGTTTGGTCCCACAAGAAAGAGCCATCCATCAGGGCACTGCGCGAAATCCAATGCAGCCTGAAATGCTTCTTGTGTTCCAGGAACACGTGGATTAAAACTTCTGAAACTGCAATTGCGGAAGGCGTCCATATTAGACATATCACGTAGTTGCTGGCGTCTCTTCTCTTTCTTTTCGGCCTCTTTGCATTCGCAAGCAAGCGGTTTGCCGAAGTTTGGATGGCCGAAGGGGACGTTGGCACGTAAATAGCCTGCGCCATTACAGTGTGGACACACGCTTTTTGCAGGTGCGAGAGGCGTGACTTCTGGTAGTGCTGTCTGTGTCGTATAAGGCATGACCGCTTGCTCACGTGTCCTTTGTGGCGGCACTATTTGACGGAGCGGTCTTTGCTGCATATGCTGTGGATCTTGCCCCTGCATTGCCGGGCGACCCACTTCGGTAGTTTGTCGCGAACTGAGCGGTTGTGTTGAACGGTGAGGTTGTTGTATTTCTTGCACACGAACAGGTGATGTTTGCTGACCATTACGTAATGTACGTGTACTATAGCTCTGTTTGTCTGGTTGTGTTGTTGGTCGTGACAATTCGCGTGTCATAAGAGGATGGTGAGCATACTCCTGACCATAGTCACTTCTTGCTTGCGTTGTTGCACCACCTCTTGGACGCGGTTCTGGATTTGTACGTTGATCGAGCGCGACTTCATTCTCAGCCTCTTCCCAGTCGCCGTACTGCATACCAGTATCTTCGTCGTCCTCTTCCTCGTCTTCCCAGTCCTCCACGACATCTGCGGGGACAACGGGTGAGAGTGCGTACTCATCTGCGCGATGCTGTTGTACGTACATAGGCCGTGTTTGTAGAGGGTGAACAATTGGTTGCTCCGAACGTTGTGGTGAATAGGTGTTTGACCGGTTCACAGCAGGGCGTTGCGCTGGTGATTGTTGTGGACGCGCAGGTATTGGACGGACAGCAGAGTGTTGTCCATAGCTCCGGCTCTCGTAGCTCGTTTGCTCTGGCTCAATGCGAGGCGCGGGCTGACCTTGTGGCACATAGGAACGTTGCTGACCCTGACGCGCATTTTGTTCGCGCAACGGTGGACGCGAGGCAGGACGCGTATTGGGCGGTTGTTGTGTTTGGCCAGGTCGTTGGTGCTGTTGACCTTGCTGGTTTTGCAGTTGTGACAACCTTTGCTCAGAATATTGCTGCGGGCGTCGCTGTGCTGAGCGACCCATGATATCATTCAGGCGTTCCATGATTGCCTGCCTTCCGTTTCCCAACGCCGTAAAATGGCGCGAATATAACTCCATTTTCGCTTGTTCTGCTGGACTGCCTCGCGAAATGCCGCTTCAATCCATTCCGCAGGGTAATGATCTGCCGCGTCTTTTAGTTCTTCAGCGATTAAGGGTGAGAGTAAACTGATATTTTGCTCATATAATACAAAGATATTAGGACGCTCTATCTGCACCTGGACATTTTGTGCGTGTCGCGCTGATATATGCTCTCTATTACTAGTATACTCATTTCCGGCCATTTGTTCTATAGTTTGCGCGCTTTCCTGACTATTCTCCTGTACATCTTGTTGCTCGACCGGATTGAGCAAGCGCACAGGAATCATTTCACCTCCCTGTAATTCCGCCACAACCTTGCGACTGCGAGCCGTATTGAAGAAATACCAGACGATAGTTTCGGCTCCGTCTCGTCCCTCGCTCACCAATTTTAGATGTATGCGCAACACGGTCCCGCGCGCTACCGCTAAATCTAATCCCTGTCGCAAGCGTTCCTCGGCGGGCCGTGGATCGCCGCGTCGACGTAGGCTGTGTAGTAGCGTAGTATCCGAGAGCAATTCGCGATCACTTGTACAACGCGGATTGCCCTGCTTCTGTGCCAGGAGCCAGAAGAGGTGTAGTGTTACTTTTAATTCGGCACTATCCTCGATCTCCGGTAGCACTTGCGTGAAGAAGATTTCTGGTATTGGCACATAAGGATTTTTCTTGCCCGAAGGAAAGCCCGCGAAGGCGGTTATTTCATCGGTATGATTTCTATTTTGTAGCATAGGTGTCTCTCCCCTGTTATTCTGTTGGTGGTGAGACTTCCAGATCGCGGAAGCGCGTCTGGCTGGCCTGGAAAAAGAGACTGACCTCGCCCACGGGTCCATTACGATGCTTGGCGATAATGATATCGGCAATGTTCTTGCGCTCCGACTCTGGATTATATACGTCATCGCGATAAATAAACATAACGATATCTGAGTCTTGCTCTATAGAGTTATGTAAAGTAAAGTCATTAGCGACAAAGTTATGATGTTTCTCTACTGTCAGATCGTACACGTTCTCTTCGCCGTCAGGGTCGATGGAGGTTATTTTGTCCCAATATATATCGTCCTGCATGAATGTCTTATTCATTGTTGCTTGTAGTGACTCTAGCAAGATGCGTGGTAGTGCTATTCTTTCGTCGAGAGAAAGTTCGTCAAGTCTTTTCCATCCATGTATAGTTAAGAACTTATGATTGCGTGTTGCTCGA
>CAXTUE010000103.1:0-11169 GCA_964247355.1 uncultured Ktedonobacteraceae bacterium
GTGGGTCCTATTGCTTGTTTAGTTGTCGTGGTGAACACACTGCAAAACTCCTGGATTCCGCAACTCATTTCTAATGGTCAATGGCTCCTGGTGACCGGCATCATTATCATAACCACTATCGCTTTGACCGCCATCGGTACCATGTTTGCATCAAGTCAGGTATCCTGGGAAGCGTGGGATCAACAAAATTAGACAAGCAAAAAGTCAACGGAGCAAGAATAAGTTTCTTGCTCCGTTGGCTTTTTGCCTATCGAGTTTATTGTTAATTACCACCTGTATTGCCATTGCCGCCAGCACCTGAGACGCCCGCATCAAATGATGCAATAGTGAAGGGGAGATTAGGACTTCCTGCTAAGCCAGTGAAGATACCTAAATTGGTAGTGTACACTGTATTGCCCACAAACGTCATGCCCGCCGGTTGATTGAGTAGTCCATTTTGTGTAACGGCAGAGGTGCCAAAGGTTTTGACAACTTTTCCCGTCTTCCCGTCAAGCACTGTCAAGTTGTCGCCCAGGTTGCTTGCAACCCAGATATTTCCCTGGCTGTCCAACGCTAAGCCGTCAGGACCGTTGAGTGGTGTTGAAGCACTGGCGCCAATTTTTGTATCAGGTAGTTTAAGTGCATCAAAACCAGTTGGATACTCCTCCAAATCATCGTTGACGTTCCGTGCAAAGATACTGCCTTTGTCCGTCAATTTGCCTGCGTTATCCACTCCAAATTTAACTACGTCGTCCGAGTAGGTGTTCGCAATGTAGAGCGTGTGCCAGTCCTGACTAAACATAATACCATTAGGATTGAGGCCTGCAACGGGAGCCGTTAGCAGTGGATTGCCAGTAGCGATTACTGTATTGACTTTTCCACCGCCCGGAGGAATAGAGTAGACAGCACCGAGGTTGGAGTCCGTGTCAAAAAGAGTGCCATCTTTGAAGAAGACTAAATCCTCTGGACCACCACCATTAGGAAACGTGGCATACACACTGATTGAAGGCTTGTCGGTATCTGGCTTCTGAATACGCAATACCTGACCTGTACCATTTGCATTTGCGTAGAGATCGCCAGTGTTTTGATCAATGGTCAGGCCGAGCAGGACGTTTGCACTGACCAACTCTTGACCAGGTTGCCCGCCTATCGTTCTCTTGAGCTTGCCATTGGCGGCATCGAAAACAAAAATACGTGAGCTTGCAGGTGCGTTCACGTTATACGTTGAAACATATATTTTGTTCTTCCAAGAGGTAATGCCTTCAGGAAATTGTAATAGTGGAACGGAATCGGATGACGCAAAAATGCTCCCTGATGTGCCGGACTTGTTTTTAGCAAATGATGATTTTAGGAACTGAGGACTGAGAAGCATAAAGCCCATCCCCACCAACATTATCACCCCTAGAGCAATCTTTACTCCTGTTGCTTGCGACTGAGTTCTGAACAACGACATCAATACCTCCTAATAGTGAGAGATTTTTCCCTCGCCAACTCTTTAAAGCTCTGCTACTAAAAATACATATTTACATACATTGACATAGCGTTAAATAAATACAGCAGTCAAAGCACTCTATGTATACTTGAATACTACCATCGTACACAAGAAAAGGAAAGCTCTATAGGAAAAATGGCTAGTTCACTATTTGACACGCCTTTCTTCCCTACACTATACTGGGAGAAGTGCAAAGAAAGGACTCAAGAAACGTGCTTGTCGATAGCCATACCCATATCGACACCCCCCGCTTTGATGCAGACCGCGTGGCCGTAATTCAAGCTGCATTGCATGGAGGTGTCACACGCATGATTGACCCCGGCACTGACCTACCATCAAGTCAGGCCGCCCTCGCGCTCGCGAAGTCACATCCCGGTGTTGTCTATGCCGGAGTCGGTGTGCATCCTCATGAGGCTACAACCTATACTGACGAGGTAGGAGAGCAACTGCGGACTATGACACGTGAGCCGGAGGTTGTGGCGATTGGTGAGTTCGGCCTGGACTATTTTCGTATGCTCTCACCACGCGATACGCAACGCGCGGTGTTTTGCGCACATCTCGATCTCGCACGTACATGCGACCTTCCATGCATTATCCACGTACGCGACTCACATGAGGACGTAATGGAGCTGTTGCATGCACATGGTCAGGGTTTGCGTGGCGTCTTCCATTGCTTTTCGGGCAATGTGGCGCAGGCGGAAGAGTGTCTAACCTTTCCTGGGTTTCTGCTTTCATTCGCTGGACCTCTGACAAAAGAAGGCAATGCGCTTCCAGATGTGGCCCGTATGGCACCGTTAGATCGTATACTGGTCGAGACGGATAGCCCCTATCTCGTACCGAAACCGCTCAAGACCAAGCGCAATGAACCACTTTTCGTACGACACACCGCTACGAAACTCGCCGAGTTGCGCGGCATGACGCTAGAAGAAATCGCTCAGGTGACGACCGCAAATGCCGTTCGCCTGTTCAATATAAGAGAGAATTTCAATGAAACTATTTAACACACTCACTCAGTCGCTCGAAACGTTTGTGCCACTTGATGATACCGTGCGTATCTATGTGTGCGGTGTCACGCCTTACGACACGACGCATTTAGGGCATGCCTTCACCTATGTCTCGTTCGATACCCTCATTCGCTACCTTGAGTTTAGCAGTCATAAGGTTCGATACGTGCAGAACGTGACCGATATCGACGACGACGTGTTACGTAAGTCACGCGAGCTGGGCATGCGGTGGGACGAGTTAGGTCAGCGCGAAACCGAGCGTTTCCTGCGCGACATGGATGCCTTACATGTGCGGCGTCCCGATGTGTATGCTAAGGCAACCGAGGAGATTCCAGGAATTATCGCGATGGTGTCGACGCTGGTTGAGCGTGGCTATGCTTATGTCAGTGCAGGGTGTGTCTTCTACGATGTGCGTCATGACCCGGGTTTTGGCGGTATGGCGAAAGCGGTTGGCTTGAAGGACTATGCCTCGATGCTCGAAATTGCCAATGAGCGCGGCAACTTTCCCGATGACAAACGCAAACGCGATCCGCTCGATTTCGTCCTATGGCAAGCACAGGCACCCGGCGAACCTGCGTGGGACAGTCCGTGGGGGCCTGGACGGCCCGGCTGGCATATCGAGTGTAGCGCGATGTCGTTGCATCATCTCGGTGAGCAAATAGACATTCACGGCGGGGGAGCCGATCTTAACTTTCCGCATCATACCTGTGAAATCGCGCAATCCGAACACTATACACAAAAAGCCCCCTTCTCGCGCATCTGGGCACACACAGGTATGGTCTATCAAGATGGCGAAAAAATGAGCAAATCGCTCGGCAACTTGACGCTGGTCAGTAACCTGCTCAAAGAATACACGCCCGATGCAATTCGCATTGTCCTGCAAAGCCATCACTATCGCTATCCATGGGAATGCTTTCCCGAAGACCTCAAAATTGCAGCCGAGACAGCAGATAAACTTCAGCAACTACATGCGCTTGTCGGCAACAACATTACCGATGAACAAAATGAGGCCACCACGCTGTTACACAATCGCTTTATGTCCGTCATGGACAACGACCTGAACACGCCTGAAGCGATACTCATGCTGCGTAAAGGAGCGCAGAATGCTCTGGAAGGGCAAGATGTGAAATTGGGTGGTGAGGTATTGCGGTTGGCTAGGGTATTGGGACTGTGTTTATGATGTCAGCCACCACCATTCGGTCGGTTCGCGTCGAACCCTTGAACATACCATTGCTGGAACCGTTCGCCATTGCAACGGGGAGCATCAGTGCGGCACAGAATGTACTCATCACGCTGACATTGCAGGATGGCAGTGTGGGTTATGGTGAGTGTGCGCCGTTTCCACCGAGTACGGGCGAGAGTCAGACAACCGCTCTTGCCGCAGCACAAGATTGTATTGCTTTGTTAGAGGGCAAGGACGCCGCGCACTGGCGTAGCCTGTCCAAACTTGTACACAGTCTGTACTATAGTCAGTCAACTGTCTGTGCCAGCATCGAAATGGCAGTGCTAGATGCCCGGACGCCCTCGTACGGCATTCCTCTCTATGTCTTTTTCGGTGGTGCTGGTACACGTGTTGAGACAGATATCAGCATTCCGCTTGTGACGCCAGAGCATGCAAAAACGCTGGCGCACGATATCATCAAGCGCGGTGTGACGAGTATCAAGGTCAAAGTAGGTAGTGACCTGTACGAGGATGTTGAGCGCGTCGAGGCGATTCGCGAAGCAGCCCCCGGTCTCGGCCTGACGCTTGACGCTAATCAGGGGTACACTCCAAACGAAGCTCTGCTCTGCCTAGAGGCTCTGGATGATCGAGATATTCGTCCGCTCATGTTGGAACAACCCGTACACAAAGACGACTATGACGGTCTACGCTACATCTCGCAGCACACCACCGTACCTATCTTTGCCGATGAAAGTGCATCCAGTGCGGCATCTGTCGCGCGTCTCATCAAAATGCAAGCTGTATCGGGTATCAACATCAAACTCATGAAATTCGGTCTGATCGAGGCAATGGACATCGCCGCCATCTGTCGTGCTAACGGTATACAACTCATGATTGGCGCAATGATCGAATCGAGGCTGGCCATCAGTGCCGCCACACACTTCGTCGCAGGTACCGGCGGCTTCCGCTATATCGACCTCGATACCCCCATGCTACTTGCCGAAGACCCGTTCGTCGGCGGATATGAGCAACGTGGAGGTACATATGATGTGTCAAGCGTAAAAAGTGGTTTGGGAATAGAGCACAAATAGCAAGGTCTATTTTCGACTTCATTTACGAGAGAGTGTACTTTTAACTTCTTTCTGTCCGTTCTTGTCTTTCTAACAAGCTTCATGCTATACTACTCGCGAACATTTCTATCATGCGGTAGAACAGCAAGAGGAGCACCGGGAAGTCTGGTCGGTATATGGAGTTTATGTGGGAATCTTCACCAAGGTGTTCACTGATTATCGCAGAGTACTTTTCAACACTTTCTGGTTTGTTCCTGCTCTCGTCTCACTCATGGGGCCACTGCTGGGCTTACTGCTTTTGAGTATTGATACTCACCTTTCAGCTACACAGGAACACGTTCTCTTTCATGGTGGTACTGCGGAAGCAAGCATCCTCCTCTCCACCATTGCGGGTTCACTGATTACCGTTGCTGGCCTTGCCTTCTCAATTACGATTGTCGTGCTGCAACTGGTATCAAGTCAGTACACGCCTCGTGCTCTTCGGGGCTTTTTGCAGGACCGTACCACACAGGTAATCGCTGGCGGCTTTTTCGCTATTTTCGCGTATACAATGATTGTACTTGCGTCTATGAGCGACCCTTCCACACTCGCTTCTGGCTTCCTGCCTGCATTGAGCATTTTCGTTGCGATTGGGCTTAGCTTCCTGGGTCTAGCATTCTTATTAATCTTTGTTCATCACACAGGTCGCATCATTCAGGTCTCAGATATTGCAGCACGCATCGCATCGCAAACGTTACGAGCCGTTGAGCATCAGTATCCCACATGGGAAGGTGAGGAACGTGTGGAACAATCAGCATCGGACAGAATTCAGACGTGGCTCACTCAAGAAGAGCCTGTACGCATTCAGGCCGCGCGTCCAGGCTATGTGCAGAGAATAGAACTTGCTAGCCTCATGAACTACTTGTTGTATCCTGGCTTTCATCTGCGCTTGCTCGTCTGCCCTGGCGATTTTGTTACCGAGGAAACCGTCATCGCCGAGGTGCGACCCATGCATCTGGTAGATGCTGGCTGTGTACGTGCCATTCATGACCATGTTGCGATTGAACGCGAACGTGATATTGCCCAGGATGCCCGCTTCGGTGTGCGACAACTGGCTGATATCGCGTTACGTGCCCTTTCACCTGCCATCAATGACCCGACCACGGGAATACTTTGTATCAAGTATTTACAAGCGGTCTTTGAACGCCTTGTACAGCATCTCTCACCGCCGAACACCTATCGCTTTGCTAATGGCACCAGTAGCTTGGACATTCGTCAGCCAGCATTTGAAGAGTACATTGAGGTGTTCGCTGAGATTGCACATTACGCGGGTGGGAACGTGCGTGTCATCAAGACGCTGCATACGGCTCTTCGCAGTGTGATGGAGATAGCCAAATTGAGGGAGCGGCAGGACCTGCTTGTTGTCATAACCGCTACCCTGTCTTCTCTGCCTACTGTACTTGCCACACAGGACTCTTCGCAGAGGAATGGCGCAAATCGTCCCTCATAAGATGTTGTAGCACAAAGAGCAGTGCTAGCCATTTTCGGTATAGAGCGTTCCTGTATCGTCCGATAAGAGGACCAATCCTACTACACAGGGTCTTTTGGTTTCCCTGAATTGCATCTTTCTTAGGAGATGTGCTGGGTAGGGACAGCATTCATTCCGTCCGTTGTAGCCTCTCACATCGCCAGCAGAGTCCCTACCTGTATGCTTCCGCCTGCAAATTGAATAACTCCGCGTAGCGACCATCAATGCTCATCAACTGTTCGTGCGAGCCGCTTTCGAGAATAGTGCCGTGCTCTAGCACGAAGATGCGGTCGGCGAGGCGCACGGTACTGAAGCGGTGGCTGATGAAGACGGCGGTCTTGCCCTCGGTCAGCGTTTTGAAGTGCGAGAAGACTTCCGACTCAGCCTGTGCGTCGAGCGAACTGGTGGGTTCGTCGAGAATGAGAATGCGCGCATCACGCATGAAGGCACGGGCCAGCGCGACCTTTTGCCACTCACCGCCACTTAACTGCGTTCCCTTGTCGAACCACTTGCCGAGCATGGTGTCATACTGTTCTGGCAGGCGTTCGATAACCGCATTAGCACCACTCTTGCGAGCCGCGCTGGTGACAAGTTCCCTGTCCTCGATTTCGGCAATCCGCCCGACGCCAATGTTTTCGCGCGCGCTCATAAAGTAGGTCACGTAGTCCTGGAAGATGACGCCCACCTGCTCGCGCAACTCTTTCAGGTCATATTCCTTGATATTGCGTCCACCAATCAGAATTTCGCCCTCGTCGGGATCGTATAGGCGGGTCAGCAACTTGACCATTGTGGTTTTGCCAGCACCATTGCGCCCAACGAGGGCAATAGATTCGCCCGCCTCAATTTTGAAACTGACATGCTTCAAGGCGTAGTGCGTCAATGGGTCTTTGCCGGGGTAGGTAAAGCTCACATCGCGAAACTCGATGGAGAGACCTTTTACCTGCTCGCTCGCTAAAACTCGCTCTGGTACTGACGGCGAGACAATTCGAGGCTCATAGGCCAGGAAATCGAATAATGTGTTGATGTACAGGTTGTTCTCATAGGTGTTGGAAATGCCGTTCAGTAAGCTCTGAAAGCTTTGTCCAGCCTGCACTGCGGCCTGTGTATAGGCAATCAAACCACTCACACCTAGCGCGCCAGTCACGGCACGAATAGCAACGTACAAGTAAATCGCTGTATTGGCCGCACCAGTCAATCCAGTCCACACAAAGTTCATCAGGTAGCGACGAATGACAAGACTCTTGTTCTCTTCGTAAAACTTGAGGGCCAGTTTACGAAACTGTTCGATAAAGTAGCCACCGAGCGTAAACAGTTTGATCTCTTTATTGTAGGTATCGGTCGTCATGAGCGACTGGATATAGCTCATGCGGCGACGTTCAGGCGATTGGCGACGCATGCGCTGATAGCCCATCCAGCCATATTTCGCGCTAGAGATAAAGGCCGGAATTGGAATAAGCAACGCGACTATCGCCAGCCACCATTCGAGTTGTAGCAGAATGGCGATGACCGAGAACAGCGTGACCAGCGTACGGAACAGGTCGAAGGTCTGCGAAATCATCGACACAGGCTGGTAGGTCGATTGGTCGCTTGCCTGACGTAGTTTGTCATAAAATTCCGGGTCCTCGAAAAACGAGAGGTCCAGCGTGTTCGATTTTTCTAGCACAAGCAATTGTATCTTGTTCGAGACCCTCTCTTGTAACAGTTGCTGTACAATGTTGCCCAGTGTGCTGAGCAAGCTTGTCAACAAGACAACCGCAAGTTGCAAGCCCACGGGAAACCAGATTGGATTGATTGAGTGTATCCGAATGCCAACTTCGACGCTGTTGACAACAATACGTGTGACTACAATACTCAACGCTGGCATAAAGCCTTGCAGAATACTGAGCACACCCATAAGCACGGTAAACAACACACTTGCGGACAACACAAGCTTCATGACGCGCGGAATGCTTGCGAACGCAATAGGCACCTGCCGTAAACTAAATCCATCCTCATCAGGATTACGATTTCTCCTACGTGACACAGGCGCGGGACTAACAACTTGACTCATGGATATGCTCTTTCTGGCTCTCTATAAATTAGCAATGTTACAAGATGATGGTTTGGTAGGGACGGGGTTAAAAAAAAAACGGATTTTGTTGTAAAAACCCCCAAACGACCCGGCCGGTCTTGGCTCCCCCCCCCCCCAATTGGTCTTTTATCATCCCCGTCCCTACAGATAGTGAATTTTTCCCTACATTGTAGCCTATTTCTGGAAGAAACAAGTTGTCATTTTAGCCAGTCTTCGCGCCTGTTCTTTTCTACAGGAAAGTGGTGTATAAACTATATCTTTGCTGTGTTATTGAGTATTAATATCTTACTATTTCTTACTCGCGCCTCATGTAGTTTGTTATGCTATAATCAAACCAGCTTTGCATTTTATGAGAGAAACTACCATGAAAATTGAACGCTTCATCGAAAAGACTCATCAAGGATTTACGCAAGGAAGAGCATGGATAGTACACAAATCGAGAATTTGAGTATATTTTCGCTCTCAAATGCTTTTCAGGGCGACCTCAAGATGACCGGGACATTCAGGCACTTGCGCAACGTCTTCTAGTGAAGACAAAAGCACAAGCTTGGTCAATCGTAAATGCATACATTCCTTCAACACAACTAAGTCTTAGAAGTGGATACACAACTCAAGCAATAGATCGTTGTTTTCCAACATAACACATAGAATATTTCCGAAACATAGAAATCGCATTTGGGGTATACTACAAGGGATAGGTAACGTACTGCAAGGAGCAACATTTATGGCATCTTCACTTCCTTATGCTACTCATTCTATAGCTGATGTAGCACTACAGATTGCTCAAGGAGAAGACCCTTGGTTAGTTTTAGGATGTTTCTTGCATGATTGGTGGTGCTACGCTGTAGACGTTCGTCAAGACCTGATTGCTGAGCCAGTGATGGTTGCTACAACGCTAGAAGGAAAGCGTTGGGGAGCGTTTTGTGCAGCAACAGTTGAAGAGCTTTGTAATAGAACATCCTTGCCCTGTCCAACATGGATTCAACAGCAACATTACTTTCTCGAACAGCCCTGGTTTTACTTTCCTCAAATTTCTCAACGCGACTGGTTGCTCTCTACAACGCCTGAACCGTTCAAACGTCGCAATGTGTTCGTTGGTGGTAGTGTCTTGGATAATAAATACGAACTACAGCAAGTGTTTGGCTTGAAACCTAAGTGGACACTGTGGTCAGATAAGGAATTACAAAACTATCAAGTTTCTGCAGAAAGCAGTATTGATTGATAAGTTGTTTGGCAAAAAGGAACATCTTCATACATTTGATAAAATAGAGAGGAAAAATATTCATTCATGTCTTCAGTTACACAAAATGTAGCGGTACCCGAATTTTCACGTAGCGATACACGCATCAGCGAATTGCTGGACTATACACGCGATATTTGCGCATTGAATGACCTTGGCTCTTTAGCAGGCTGGGACCAGAATACGCTGATGCCGAGTGGGGCGGCTGAAGTGCGCGGCATCCAGATGGCGGTTCTACAGGGCATTCTGCACGATAAATGGAGTAGCGACAGGCTAGGTACATTATTGGCGGGACTTGAAGGTCCCGTTCAGAGTGCGCCATTTACTGACGCTGATCGTGGGCTAGTATGGCAGGCGGTGCGTGGTCGTGCGCAAAGTATCAAGCTGCCGCGTACGTTTGTTGAGGAGATGGCGCACCACGAGGCCGTGAGCTATGATGCATGGCACAAGGCACGTACAAATAACGATTTTGCCCTGTTCGCTCCCTTTCTTGCACATACCATTGAGCTACAGCGCGAAATGGCCGACCGGTTTGGCTATGTCGAAACGCGCTATGACGCCCTGCTTGACATATACGAACCCGGCCTGACCGCCAGTCGCGTCAACACGTTGTTCTCGCCAGTCAGGGCTATGAGTACTGCCTTACTGCGTCGTATCGAAGCGAGCGGAAACAAGGTCAATACATCCTGTTTAGAAGGTCACTTTGCCTCGGACAAGCAGGTTGATTTGAGTGTAGCACTGCTCAAAGGCATAGGCTATGAGTTCGATAGAGGAGCCATTGCACAGTCGCCCCATCCCTTTACAACAAATATCGGCACCCCCTTCGATGTGCGTGTCACCATTCGTACCAATGAAAAACTGCTACAGCAGTCTGTCATGGCCGCCATTCACGAAGGTGGACATGCTTTGTACGAGCAGGGGAGCGCCCGTACACTGGTCAATACACTCGTTGCCGGTGGCACTTCACTGGGTATTCATGAGTCGCAGTCGCGCCTGTGGGAAAACGCGATTGGTCGCTCGGTCCCCTACTGGCAAGGACAGTTCAAGCAGGTGCAGAACGTCTTTCCAGAGCAATTTGCCAATGTTGACGCAGCCACCTTTGCGCGCGCCCTCAATCACGTCGAGCCAAGCCTGATTCGCGTCGAGGCCGATGAGGTGACGTACAATCTGCACATCATCATTCGCTTCGAGTTAGAGAAAGAGATGATCAACGGCACCGTAGCTGTTGAATCTCTACCACGCATGTGGAACGAAAAGTATCAGGAGTATCTCGGTATCACGCCGTCGAGCGATGCCGACGGTATCCTACAAGATGTACACTGGTCCAGTGGCTTCGGCTACTTCCCCACATACTCACTCGGAAACCTGAACGCGGCGCAGATATTCAACACGTTGCACAAAGCATTGCCAAACTTTGACGGACTGTTGACGCAGGGCAATACCACACCTATCCTCGACTGGTTACGCGAGCACATGTACAATGTCGGCGCGATCTACCGTCCCGACGAACTGATGCAACGCGTCACCGGCGAGACGCTGAATCCCGACTACTTCACGAACTATCTTGTAAGCAAGTTCGAGAAGATATATGGGTTAACAAAATAAAAAAAGGTACAGGTGTTGCCGCTAGCGGCAACACCTGTA
>CAXTUE010000104.1:0-5705 GCA_964247355.1 uncultured Ktedonobacteraceae bacterium
AAGCTCTATGATCCACAGCACGTTCGGATTTATACACGTACTGAGGCGGAAGCACTCTGTCAGCAATCTGGATTGCATGTACGAAGAGCACAGACGTTTCCAATCGACCTTGTTTGTGCAGGATGGGTCCTGCTTCTGGAAAGAACAGAATCTACAAGTTAAGTTAGCGAAAAACGCTCAGGAATGAGATGCGTTTGGAGTGAGAATAACATACCAGCCCTGCATCCAGGATTGACCGGCGTAGAGGCGGGAGCCGGGGAGACCGTGGAGGAATTGGGTGCGGGTGACTTGTGAGAGGTGGAGTCCCCCTGAGTCGGCGAGGTAGACGTGCTGGCTATCGCCGCCAGTTAAAAGCATGATGTGGGTTGGAATTCTGATAACTGAGGGAACTCCTGCGTTGGCAAGAGCGATCAGGTCGTCAAGCGAGAGTTTCTGCGTGTAGTGAGCCGTGAAACCGAATTGTGTGGCTGTTTGTGCCAGTTCGTCAGGTGAGCCATTTATCAATCCCCACTCGTTCACCGGACTGTACACGGAGAGGTGTTTTTCAACCTCTAGCACATCTCCGCAGTTGAGCGGTCTCCCAGAAATGTTCGCGCCATAGGCATCCATGAGTGCAGCCATTGCACAGCCGGAACACGCTGAATAGCTCCATTGCGACCACTCTGGATTCTCATTATTGTACTGCTTTTTGTCTGCCTGCGCGAATGCCGTCACGCTATTACTAATTTTCTGAATGGGAAATTGTACAGACGGAGGTGTTGCTTGACTCTGGCTGATTTGAGCAAGCTGGGAAGAGGGCCAGAGCTGTAGTGCTGGCAGTTGACTTGAGGCAAATACTCTATTCAAAATAATCAGCAGAGAAAAGAGAATGAGGCCGATGCCAAGCATCATTTGCAGCTTTGCGCGTTCCAGAGGCGGTTTTTGTTGTCGAACTTTTCGACGTGGCACTGGTGATAGTAGTGTTCGTTGCTTACTCCGCTGTGGGATTCTCCCACTATCCTCTACTCTGTTCCCACTATCAGGCGACAATGGTGCTCGTTGTCTGCTTCGGTGTGGGGCTGGCGATCCAGCTAATGGCTCTCGTCTTCTGCGTTGCGGCACTAGCAAGGGTTGTTGTGGTTCGCGCTGACGCACGGCGACGCGCGGTACATTTTCTTTCCGATACGAGTAGGGCATCCATTTTCCTTCAAGGAGATTTGGCATTTCACGTGCGAAACAGGACAGAGAACAGTTTTTCTTCTCGCTCAGATATTACCACATGTACCTCAAAAATCAAAGACTACTGAGTATCTATTTGTTTGCGTAGGCCTCTTGTTCCTTCCACATACGGTAGTAATCATTCGGACGTATACTAAGTATAGTATAGTCAGCATGTTGGAAACGTTACATAATTGGAGGCTTGACAATGATTGAACATCGCGCCTTTCCTATCGAAGCATGGAGTATTCGCGAGGAAGGCTTCCATCTCGATGCTCTGGCGCAGAGCGAGTCTATTTTCGCCCTCTCCAATGGACATATTGGACTGCGGGGCAATCTCGATGAGGGAGAGCCAAACGGCATCCCTGGCACCTACCTGAACTCCTTCTACGAGTTGCGCCCTCTGCCCTATGCCGAGGGAGGATATGCTTTCCCAGAATCTGGGCAAACTATTATTAATGTTACTAACGGCAAACTTCTGCGCCTCCTCGTCGATGATGAACCCTTCGATCTTCGCTATGGCGTACTCCAGAAACACGAGCGGGAACTCGACTTGCGTGAGGGTGTGCTCCGTCGCAATGTTCGCTGGACTTCACCTGCAGGAAAGACGGTTCAGGTGTCCTCAGTACGTCTGGTCTCGTTCACACAACGAGCGATTGCAGCAATCAGTTATGAGGTCGAGGCCATTGACGCATCGGTGGGCATCGTGGTGCAGTCGGAACTGGTCGCCAACGAAACCCCACCACCACAGAGTAAGGACCCGCGTGTAGGTGCCGTCCTCGATTCCGCGCTTGAGAGTGAAGAACACTTTGCTCAAGGGGCAAGTGGATTGTTGGTTCATCATACAAAGGCGAGTGGCTTACGCATGGGAGCAGCGATGGATCACCAGATCGACGGACCTGCTGAGATGGTAGTTACGTCCGAGAGCATTCCTGATGTTGTGCGTGTGACCATCACAACGCGGCTAAAGCCTGGACAAAAGCTACGCATCGTTAAATTCATTAGTTATGGCTGGTCAAGCCTGCGCTCTAGGGCGGCTATTCACGATCAGATTCGCGCAGCACTGGCTGCTGTGCGCTTGACAGGCTGGGAGGGTCTGCTGGCCGATCAGAAAGCGTATCTGGACGACTTCTGGGGGCGGGCAGATGTCGAGTTAGAAGGGGATCCAGAGATTCAGCAGGCGGTGCGTTTCGCGCTCTTCCATGTCCTGCAATCTGCAGCGCGTGGCGAGGGGCGTCCCATTGCCGCCAAAGGACTGACGGGTCCAGGCTATGATGGTCACGCCTTCTGGGACACGGAGATCGCTGTCCTGCCTCTGCTCACGCTCACCCAGCCACGCGCTGCCGCCGATGCTCTGCGTTGGCGGCATTTGATTCTCGATCAAGCACGAACACATGCACGCGAGTTAGGTCTCCAGGGTTCCGCCTTTCCGTGGCGCACTATTCGAGGATCTGAGTGCTCCGGGTACTGGCCTGCTGGCACCGCCGCCTTCCACGTTAATGCAGATATTGCCTATGCCATTGCCTACTACCTCCAGGCAACAGATGACAGTGTCTTCGAGCAGGAGGTGGGCGTCGAGCTACTCGTCGAGACAGCCCGATTATGGCGTTCCCTCGGCTATCTTAACAAGACGACCGACCAGTTCCGCATCGACGGCGTAACTGGACCGGATGAGTACAGTGCTGTTGCCGATAATAATGTCTATACGAACCTCATGGCACAGCATAACTTGCGCTGGGCCGCCGATAGAGCGGAGCACTATCCTGAGAAGGCCAATGCACTGAATGTCACCACTAATGAAATAGCAAGTTGGCGTGAGGCGGCGGAGAAAATGTACATTCCCTACGACGAGCGTCTGGAAGTAACACCACAGGCTGAGAACTTTACCAAGCACGAGGTCTGGGACTTTACAACAACGAAGCCTGACCAGTATCCTCTGTTCCTGCACTTTCCATACTATGACCTCTATCGCAAACAGGTGCTCAAGCAAGCTGATCTCGTGCTGGCAATGATGATACGAAGCGAGGCATTTACATTAGAGCAGAAAACACGGAACTTTGCCTACTACGAGCCGTTGACGGTGCGTGATTCCTCGCTATCGGCCTCAACACAGGCTGTGATTGCCGCCGAGGTGGGACAACTCGACCTTGCCTATGACTATCTGGGCGAGGCGGCACTTGTAGACCTCCACGACCTGCATCACAATGTTAAGGACGGCTTGCACATGGCCTCGCTCGCGGGTGCATGGACAGTACTTGTTGGGGGATTTGGAGGATTACGCGTACAAAACAGTTTGCTCCTCTTCGCGCCACGCTTGCCCGAAGCACTCGAACGACTTACCTTCCGGCTTGTGTTCCGTGGCCGTCGTCTACGCGTCGAGGTGGGGCGGGCAGAGACAACCTACCTTCTACTCGAAGGCTCACCCTTGACTGTCCATCATCACG
Source organism: uncultured Ktedonobacteraceae bacterium (assembly GCA_964247355.1). Lineage (GTDB taxonomy): Bacteria > Chloroflexota > Ktedonobacteria > Ktedonobacterales > Ktedonobacteraceae > JBBQVS01. Next base: position 3,642 of record CAXTUE010000104.1, read on the forward strand.
GAGAGGAGATATCTCTCATTACTAATGAAGCGGTCATGCGCTCTATTCCAACAATTGAGGTGGGGCCACGACCTTCGCAACCAGTGGGTCGCGTACCAGAAACGAGAGCAAAGCAGAAAGAGTCCTCTATTCGACCACAGCCATAGCAAACTGCTGCACCTATGCTTCTACTCCCCTGCTTGTTTTTGCAAAGATAGCAACTGCTCTCAGTACGAATACTTTCTCAGACTGAGAGCAGTTTTGTGTAGCAAGAGTTTTCCCTTCTTGTCTCTCCAACAGTTTAGCCTCGAAGACTTATTTTGTTCTGTGATCATGCTGAATCCTGACTGAGGAAGCAAATAGCTCCTTCTCAGTTGTAATTCAGGATGAGTACAGAGCGAACTCAGGAAGAATAGGTATACTTGCTGTTAAGAGTAAGGTAAGGCAACACGCCGTCGTGTCCTCCTGCCTTTTCTCTACCAATATCATTGCCTGACGCCTATATAGCACAAAGCAACCCGTTTCAAATCACCGTAGAGGAGGAAAAAATGCTTTCTGAACATCGTCAAGACTGGACACATACGTTATACACACGCTTACATTGAGCGAGCGGTCGTGATTTATCGCGATGTCACAGCTCGTCGGCAACTTGAGGAATGTGCCTCGGAAGCTCTACAGGCGATGCTTGCAATGGTTGAAACTCTTGTTCACTACCCCGAACACCTTGCGTCTGACGAGCATGAAACGAACTCTGCTCGGACGAACCAGGAGGTAGTTCTAGGCCAACGTATGGTCGAGCTCACTCATAGTGTGATTGAGAGTATACACGTTGTAATGCTATTGGTCGTGCCAGAGAATGACACAGTTTTGCCAATCGCCTCAACTGGCTTCACTCTTGAACAAGAGCAGGCATTGCGGAAACAATTCCAGGTTTCTCCAGAGCTTGCAAACATGCTTCCCAACAAAGAGCGGTTAGCCGAACTTAAAGCTGACACATGTATCGTGCTGGAAGGAATGATGCTCCCCTTACACACATCCGTCCTGCCTTACTACGTGGATACAGTACTTGTAGCACCCATTTGTGTTGGGCATCGTCTCGTAGGGCTGCTATGCGTTGATGATGGAAGTCGACCGCATACCTATGGTCCTTCCGAAATGGTGCTATTGCAAACAATTGGACGCTTGACAGCCCTCATACTCACGCGCTCACAACTGTTGCGCGAACATGCTGAAGCTCAAGCCAACGAACGAGTCATACGTGAAGCACACCAGCGCATGGAAGAGTTGTTGGGTGTTGTCAGTCACGAAATGAAAACCCCTCTGACTATAATGCGCGGCAGTCTACAATTAGCAGACCGGAAGATTCAACGTCTTGTGACATCAGAAGCACTTTCTCCCGATGAAATGCAGCGTTTTGCGCCTGTTCAGGCACTGATGGAACGCGCACGCAATCAGGTTACCGTTCAGGATCGTTTAGTGAGTGATCTGCTGGATGCATCACGCGTTCAGGGGCAGATGCTTTCCCTGCTTCCATCTTCCTGTAATCTTGTAGATATTGTTCAGGAGGCGGTCGAGGAGCAGAGACAGGCAGAGCTTATGCATATACTCCATCTTTCGCTTCCAAAGCTTAAAGAAGTTCCAGTATACGCTGACGCCGAACGCCTTGTGCAAGTAGTCAAAAACTATCTAACCAATGCACTCAAATATGCAGCACCTGATGAGCCGATAGAGGTGGACTTAAGCGTAGAGGGTTCAAGCGCGCGTGTATCGGTACGCGATAAGGGGCCAGGACTCTCAGTTGAAGAGCAGCAACGTGTCTGGGAACGCTTCTATCGTGTGCCGAATATAGAGGCGCAGTATACGGCTGTGCCGCATGTGGGACTGGGCGTTGGACTCTACATCTGCCGTTCAATCATTGAGCGACATCAAGGACAGGTGGGTGTAGAAAGCAAGGTTGGAGAAGGCTCCACATTCTGGTTCTCTCTCCCCATCAAGATGCAGTTCCGTGAGGATGGTGTGCTCGCTTAACTGCAACATCATTTAGTGCTCTATCAAACTGCCACCCCTATGAAGGGAGGCAGTTTT
>CAXTUE010000104.1:5715-11062 GCA_964247355.1 uncultured Ktedonobacteraceae bacterium
CGCAAGAACTGCACCAACATTCCTTCATACCCAACACGCCCGCCCATATGTGGGGCGGCAGTTTGAGAGAGCACTAAATGATGGAATGCGCAATTTTTTATTTCTCTGTTAACTCAACCCATTGTGGCACAAAGACAAAGCTGTGCTTTATATCGCTATCGTAAAATAGCGTTTCTTTTGGTTGCCGGAGCAAGTACCACACGATATACATATCCCCAATAGCTCCAGATGTATTAATTACTAAGGCAGTGATAACGCCTGTTACAACAAGCGCGTTTTGCACACTTAACAATGGTACAAGGACAAGTGTAAGGACAACGAGGGGCACAAGAGCAATCAGAATGTTGTGGCTCCACTTGAGAAATTGCCCAAATGCAGCAGCATAAAATCCAGGCAATTCTCGATCAACACCGTACGTCATATGGTATCCAAGTAGTCTACCAGCAATCCCGTGCAGCAACTCATGAATGGCAATTGTCACTGGAAAGACTAAGACTATGACAAGCAGTGCCAAAGGGGAAAGCGTAAAAGACCCGGAGTTAGGAAAGCCTTGAAGCATCCAGGCCACGATAATCCACAATGGAATACATAGTAGCATGAAAAGAGAGCCAAAAATTTGCAGTCCTCGTCTTGGCAATATAAATTGCTTCGCGGACTGGTATCCTTTGGGTGGCTCCGGGGCGAGAGGACGAAGTTGCTCCTCTTGCATATATAACTCCTTCCCTTAACTAAGACAGCACCAGACAGTAATTTCTGGTGCTGCTTGAAACCAAAGATGAATAACAAGCCCACTTAGTGATGCAAGATGGAAATCGACCATCTTCCAAAGTATTTGATGTTACGGGCGGAGTGGGCGACCAGGATATCTTTGACGCTCTCCACCTGCTCAGACTCCGGCACGTGAACGTTGAGGATTGCATGTCCTCGACGCGCTTCCTCGACGTAGATCAACACATGCTGGTCTTCATCTGAGGTAATGGTCTGAAACGCATCCGCGATACGAGCGAAAAGGCTCTTGTTTCGCTCGGTGTCCTCTGCATGGTCAAGCACTTCATGACTCTCGAAAAGTCGGATATCTTCAGACGCAACACCTGCCTGAAGCAAAGCTTGCACGGCATCTTCGGCCTTTTTTTCGTCCTTGAAGACGGCCATGATGTAATTATCTGGATAGATGGCTCCTGGTCGCGTCAAGGGAAAATCCTTCTTTATACCTTGCAGATCATTGTCTGCTCTCGAGTTCTCATCGACTGGTTTCTGTTGAGCTACACTCTTCGTTTCTTGCAAAGCCTCTCCGTTTTGCTGCAACCGAGAGGCCGGAGGCACGATGAGCAGAGGCAATGTCGTCATATTAAGAACGCTCTCCGTCACGCTCCCCATAGTCCACCATTGCAGACCCTTTCGTCCTGTGGTTGCCATAGCGATCATGTCGTACCCGCCTGATATGTTTCCGTCTTTCTCGCGCTCATCCCACTCAGCCGTTTCAACAATAGCCTCTACGATATCTACATCGACCGCAACAGAATGAGTGACGTTTGGGCAGGAATTAGTATTTGAGGACGCGTTCAGATCCTTTCGCAGGCACTCCTTCATACCGCTCAGGTAATGATGCGCTTTCTCTACAGGGTCCTGTATATCATTAGCAGTTCCGGGCTTCACCACTTGTAGCAAATGAAGTTCGCTATGCGCGGGTGTCGCTAATGCACTCACAAGTGAGGCGGCGGGCGCGAGAGCTTCCTCAGCACGTGAAGAACCATCAAGTGTAACAAGGGTGCGCAGAGAAACATGGCGCCCTGAACCGTGCTCAAACAGCGTCGAATCACCTTCTCGCAGTAGCAATACCGGCACGGGAGCATGGCGTATGACAAACTCTGCCGTACTACCGAGCAACCAGCGCGCGACACGAGTGTATCCATGACTGCACAACACAATCAGGTCGGCTTGAGTAGAGGTCATAACTGAGAGCAATGTAGAAGCGATGGAACCGAAAGTGACGAGCGTTTCTACTTTTATATCTGTAAAGACGGAGGATGACATAACCTGCTTGAGGTATTTTTCGGCACCAGCGTGCTCTCGGTCCAGAAACATATGTGATTGTAGTGGAGCTTCGATATGAGCTGCCCAGACATTGGATGCAGTATCAACGACATTGACAAGCAAGACCGACCCTTTTGATGCCCGCGCAATACTTGCGGCAATAGGAAGTGCTTTTTCGGCACGCGACGATCCATCGAGCGGAACAAGAACTCGTTGAAACATGATATTTTCTCCTTCAAACAGAATGCCCGTATAGTGACTTCATTTCATACTTATGCCAAAAGGATAAAGCATACGCATGAATATGCTCTGTGAACACGCTGAAACGAAACTGAGCATCTGTTTGAAGTACTTATGTTCTCCCCAATTTCTCGTTCTCAGTTCCTTCACAGTTTCAGCACAGAGCCTCCTCATACGGAACGATTATGCTTCTCTCAGTGAAAGTGTAAAGTATCACGAAAATACAGAAATATCTCAAGGAGGACTACAATGCCAGGCTCACTGCGTCTTGGAAAACTTTTCGGCATCGATGTGTATGCCCATCTCAGTTGGTTTCTTGTGTTTGTGCTATTAACATGGTCGCTTGCTGTAGGTTGGTTTCCACGCTCATTCGCTGGCTGGTCTCCTGCTACCTACTGGATTACAGCAGGCGTCTCCACCTTTCTGCTCTTCGTGTGTGTCCTGTTTCATGAACTCGCACACGCATTGGTGGCACGTGCCTACCACTTGAGCGTGAAGGGTATTACGCTTTTCATCTTTGGGGGAGTCGCGGAGATTGACGAGGAAATGAAGCGTCCAGGTGTCGAGTTTCAGGTCGCTCTAGCGGGACCGCTTGCAAGTCTCGCACTGGCGGGGTTGGCATTCTTGCTGGCACTGCCATTTCGAGCAAGTACAGCACCAACTGAGGCTGTGCTTGACTACCTGGCTATTATGAACCTCTTCCTGGGTCTCTTTAATCTCGTACCGGGATTTCCACTTGATGGCGGGCGTGTGTTACGCTCAATTGTGTGGAAAGTAACGGGAAATTTGCAGAAGGCGACACGCATTGCCTCAGTCATTGGTCAGGGATGTGGCTACCTCTTTATCCTGGGCGGTATCGCTACATTCTTCTTTGGCGATTTCTTCGACGGACTCTGGATCGTCTTCATCGGTTGGTTCTTGCTAAGTGCGGCTCAAAGTGCCAACACGCAAATGAAAATACAGTCTGCACTAGAAGGTGTCACGGTACGTCAGGTCATGAATTCCAAGCCAATTTCAGTTCCCGCGAACATCTCGCTGCAAAAAGTCGTGGATGAGTATGTGCTTCCGCAAGGGCTTCATGCCGCTCCGGTTGTGCAAGGAGAGTACCTCTCAGGACTGATTACGCTTAACGAGATCACGCCGGTGGAGCGAGAACGCTGGGCCTTCACTCCCGTCGGCCATGTGATGCAGCTTCTGGAAAAGGTCTACACCGCTACACCTGAACAACCACTTCACGAAGTTTTGCAAGAGATGGTGACGCGCAACATCAGTCTGGTACCCGTTGTTCAAGACGGTCGTCTGATCGGAGTTTTGAGTCGGGAGTCTATTGTAAGCTACCTGCACATTCGTCAAAGCGTTCGGGAACCACAAAGGCAGCTTGCTGGAGCCTAGCAAACGCTTCGTTTTGTAGTGCCACTTATTAATAGTGCGATGTGGGGACATGACAGGGACAAACCTCGGTCATGTCCCCATGTTGTGCATACGGGGCTGCATCTCGTTACAAAGAGAGTATACTTCATGTTTTCAGTACATCTACTCAAAAAATGTTCTACTGTTCTCACTCTTTTCTTCATTCTTTTCATTCCGGCATGTACTTCCGCTCCCGCATCATCCAGGCAAGAAGTGCTACCTACTGATGTAGCTTTGAACACATGGAATCAGGTTGCTCCTGGAGTAGAGCGACGCTATGAGACATGGAAAAGTGGAAGAGGGAACGAAGATACAGTCCTCATCACGCGCTTTAATCTGAAACGTCTACAGGTGCGTGTAGGGTACCAGCCGACCTCTCCGCAGTTCATTGCAGGATGGATGCAACAGGAGAACGCAACAGCAATTATCAATGGAGGCTACTTTGAGCGGGACTCAACGGCCTCAGCCCTTGTCGTTTCCGATCGCAAAAGTTCTGGCACCTCATACCGAAACAATGGAGGTATGCTCTCCGTTGATGCTCAGGGACAAACACACCTGCGCTCTCTTCGTCAGTACCCATATCAGCCAGCTACCGAACAGCTAGCGCAAGCAACACAATGCTTTCCCATGCTGCTCCTTCCAGGGAGAGAACGTGCTCTGTTTCGAGCTAATGATGTACGCGATGCACGAAGTGTCGTCGCGATGGACCGTCAGGGCTCTCTGCTTTTCATTGTGAGTCCCAATAAAGCCTTCTCACTTGATGAGTTGGTCGACCTTCTTCTAGCCTCTGATCTATCCCTGGACACCGCCCTCAACTTAGATGGTGGACGCTCTACAGGCTTCGCGTTACATGCAAACAACACGTCCGTAGCCATCGAATCGCAAGTAAAGCTTCCCATTGTGATCATCGTCGAGCCTCGTGCATAAGAAATTTTCCTCTCAGCATGATCTCAGACTTTTCATAGGAACAGTTCATCGAAAAGCTATACAGTTATACCAAACAGAGAAATGATCCATTTCGTAGGGATCACGTTCACGGCGTCCACTGCCGATTTATCGTGGATAGCAACCCAGCAAACGTGCTCCCTACAAAAATAGCGTATAGAAAGTGAGTTACATATGCAAGACACAACAAGAAGCACAAGTCCAACTGCTCCTAATCCATCTCCATTTGTGCCGCCCAATCGCCCTAGACGTACAGGTGGACTACGCACCGGAGCAATTGCACTACTGGCACTGGTACTGTTAGCAGTGTTCGGCACAGGCTTGTTTGCGGGTTGGCAGTTCGGCACGAGTCGAGCAACGTTACAGCCCACGACTACCACAAATACAACGACAGCAGTGCCTCCTCTGAATGGCGAGAACGTTGAGGTAGTGCGCGAGGCTGTTGTTGCGAAGGTCCGACCAGCAGTGGTTCAGATCAATGTTGTAACGCAGCGCGGGCAGGGGCTTGGGTCAGGTGTCATTCTTGATAAGCGTGGCTATATCGTGACCAACAATCACGTGATCGACGGAGCGCGCCAGATGCAGGTGGTGCTCTACGACGGAAAAGTGCTTCCCGCGCAAGTAGTGGGGACCTCTCCTTCTGATGACCTTGCGGTTGTCAAAGTGACGCCCCCTAGTGCCGGTTTGACCATTGCTCCATTTGGTGACTCTTCACAAC
>CAXTUE010000105.1:0-11040 GCA_964247355.1 uncultured Ktedonobacteraceae bacterium
TTATAGATGAGCGGACTCGACCAGTTATAGTAGCCACCGGTCGCGCTATTATCACCTGTAAAGACCTTCCACAGAACTGTACCCGTAGTGGCGTCGAGCGCGTACCAGTAGGCATCGCCGCCACCAACATAGACAACGCCATTTTGTACAGTTGCCGCCGATGAAACACCCGCACCCCCCGGTGGATTACAATCGGGTCGCACGGTTGTAATGCCGAGGTACGTGGCCCATTTTTGCTTGCCCGTTTTCGCATCGAGTGCGTACTCATAGCCATTCCAGGAACCCGCATATACAGTGCCATTGACAATCGTCGGCGATGAGGCCACGATGCCTCCCGTCTGGAATGACCAGTGCTTTACCAACTGCGATGCGTTGCTTGACGAGATCGTTGTATCCGTCGTGGCGGCTGTGCGCTGTACGTTGTTGAGAAATGTGGGCCAATCAGCCGTTTGTGCTTGCGTGTTCGTATTACCTTGCGCAAATGTGGATTGTGCAAGAATGCTCCATAGCAGGAATGCAACAAAGGTAAAAAGGAGTCTTGTTATCTGACTGTTCTTTCTATTACGCAACGCTATTTTCCTCGCTGTACCATTTGGACGCATAGACAAACATTTCATGTAGGGCACGTAGAATGACGGAGAGTTTTGCACCTGTTGCACGTCCGGCGCGTCTAGGCAGATGGCGAACTCCTACCTCGACGCATGTACGACCAGAACGCGCAAGTTTATAGAGAATTTCGGCATTAATCATGGCTCCACGAGTTTCTAGGGGATGCATCGCGAAAAACTCGGAACGATACAGCTTGAAGGCGCAGTCGATATCGCGCACACGTATCCCGAACATAAAGCGGACAAGCTGTTTCCAGCCCTCTGCGTTCAACTTGCGCATCCATGTGTCCTGACGGTCGATGCGATAGCCGAGCACGGCGTCGTACTCTTCGATCAATGGAAAGAAGCGCGCCAGATCGTGAATATCGAACTGCCCATCGGAGTCCATGAAGAACGTTGTTTCCTTGCTCACTGACTCGAAGCCAGTCACAAGTGCTGCACCATAGCCTTGATTGGTTGCATGTGTAATCAAGCGAATGCGTTCATCTACTACAGCGACATTAGCAACAATCTCGCCAGTGGCATCGGAACTCCCATCATTGACCACAATTACCTCGAAATCGCAGCCCCAGTCTGTCAAGGTCGTTGTTACCGTTTTCAGCGTGTCCGCGATCAACGCCTCTTCATTGTAAGCAGGCAATACCACCGAGAGACTGCGTGGTGTGACGAACAGGTGTGGCTGTGCTGGTGGCAAGAGCACTCCGGTAGTGCGTTCGTTCTGCGTGAACACGGTGAAGCGCATTCCTATGTAAGAGACCAGGAATGAACCGGCTATCGCGCTTACCTTTGCCCCATTCGTCCAGAGAATACCGTCAAGTGCGAAGCGTGTAAGCAAACTTGTTGCCAGCAACAAGAACAGGTCATTACAGAGAATGCCCAGACCCGTCACAAGCGCGAAGCGTACAATCTGCTGGCGTGTCACCTGCGAACGTTGCTCGAACGTCCACAACTTATTGCAGTAGAAGCTATTTATCGCTCCAATCAGGTATGCCAGCGAGTTATACACCAGCAGCAACGTCGCGTTCTGCGTCGGCATCATCGCTAACAAGAGGTTAAAGGCCAGGATATCAATGACGGTATTCAGACCGCCCACGAAACCAAAGCGCAAGACCTGCGCTCCAAGCGAGAACCACGAACGTCCTTGTGTGGATACGGAAAGCGTGGCTTTCATCATGTAAGAATATGCTCCTGTTATATGTGTTTATGTGTTGTTCAAAATTGCCGCGTAGGGACCGATGATAGTGTTTCACAAACTATGCTGGAGGTAGGGACCGCATTCATCCCGTCCTCCTTCGCTTTCCATAGGCCACCACGGCCGTCTTTAATGCGGTCCCTACGGGCGATGTGTGCCGTATGAATTTGGATTAGACCCCTACCGATGCGCCGATCATGCATGCGCGATGGTCTGTCAGAATGTTTGCTGGCAATGGACGTGTTGGCAATGGCGCCCTACCATTCCGATGGTAGAGTGTGAGACCCGATGACTCCTGAACGACCATCGAGAATTGGGATTGAAAGGTTGGACTCGTTAAATCTATATGAGTCGATACGCGGTCGCCTGGATCGTTGCGCACAGCGATAATCCAATCAACTGTGCCAGCAGGATTGGCGAGTGCTCGATGCCAGAGAGTGTTTGAGCCATCATAGATGACATTTTTGAAGTCGATGCCAGTTTCAGGCTCGTTGTAGTCGCCCGCCGTCACGTCCTCCAATATTCGGCCTCCATTATAGTGCTGAATCAGGTAGGCGTTGACAACGTGCGTTTGTGTACAGGATAGGCCGAATTGCCCGTCTTGTAGCGAGATGATGCCATTTGTGGCGACAAACAGTGTCTGTGCAAGTATCACCCCGACAAAGACAAGTTGACCGATAAGCTTGAGGCGCGCATAGAGCAATATATAGCCGCGTGCTACAAGCACAGTCAGGAATAGAGCAGCAGGTGCGACCATTTCTGAACCATAGCGCACATTGAAGAATTGTACCGCCGCACTCGCTGGCACTGCTCCCGGCACCCATACAATCGCTTGCCCGCCGTAGATCGAGAAAACGTAAAGAGCAAATGGCGCGACGAAGGCGAGTGCTGCCAACAGGTCGGGTGTGATGCGACGACGTACAAAGAAGAGAAAAAAGGCGGCAATCGCGGCAATGAAGAGCACCGGTCCGAACGTCTCCATCGCGTCGAGTGTGTACGTCTTGAGTGCCATGAGTGGATTGTGATAGGCGTACAGTGTGCCATTGTGTAAGAACTGCAACTGAAAGCCCTGCGATGAGAAGACACTATGCTGGAAGAAGAGTGGATCGCCAAAGATCAGCTTATTCCATATGAGCCAGAGTAGAATACCTAAACCGCCAAGCACACTAAAGATGGTGAGGTTGCCTTGTATCTGTGTCAGACGCTGCCGTTTCGCTACGCCTATTGTGCCGACCAGCACCAGTAGCATGACGAACAAGGCCCAGCCATCGTAGCGCGCGAGTGTGGCGAGAAAGGTCGCCGCTGCCGCCATAATCAGGTAGTGTGGCTTATCTTCCTGTGCCCAGAGCAGGAAGTAGTAGCTCGCCATTGTCAACGTCCATATGCAGACCAGTTCAGAGAGCGGCGTCGATTGCAGGTAGAGAATGTTTGGATTGAACACGAACAGTAGCGTACCTAGAAAACTGATACAGCCATTTTTCGTGAGTCGTCGCGCACTCAGGTACAGGAATGCCGCCGACGCGATGTAGCTACCCATCGAGACAAAGCTACCGGCTAAACCGGAGGTCCACAGAAAGTTGTTCCAGATGAAGGGCAGCATCAGCAGGTGTGGTAGAGGTAGCCACACACCACCCAACTGCGCCACACCAGGAGTTGCACTATCGAACATGCTGCGCGCGATACGCATATGGGAGTAGGCATCGCCATAGAGCAGTATCTGGTGTTTCTGGAAGAAGTAGATGCATGCCACGATACTCGTTACACAAGCCGTAACCAGCGTGGCAACAAACCAGAGATCGCGCACTCGTGAACGCCTCGCCTCGCTGCGCGCATGCTGCTGTTTGACCGAGATGGCGGGCATCGGCAGAGTTGTTATTGTTTTGAGCGCATGTGCTACCGATGGTATGTCGGCGATATTACTGATCGTTGTTGGCACCGTAGTAAGAGCTACAGTTTCCTCTTGCTCTACAACCTTTTGCTGTGGAGCAGGTTGTGCTACTGACTTCTGCTGTAGATGTAGGCCATGAACCGTTTTCTGCCAGTAGTGCGGCTTAACCACGAGTTCAAAGAGTGCAATAAAACCAGCGACGCTAATCATGGCCCAATATATGGGAATGAGCAATGTCCACAGCATCAACGAATATTGCTTGCGTCTCATGCAGGCGAGCAAGTACAGGTACATGTAGAAGAAATTGCCGAAAATCAGACACATTGCCCCCGTATAAAGAACGGGTGCTGGAAACAGGACGTGATAGATTGGCGTAACCAACGGACCAAAGGCGATATACACTGCTAGAAACAACCACATCAATGGGTTGAGGAAAAGCACGCCCACTCCACTCGCGACCACAGCATGAAAAGAGAACAGGTCATGTTGTCGGCCCTCTTGAAAGTAGCGAAGCGGATTGCGCATGTGGACAAGGTATGTCTGCATGTAGCCCTTGATCCAGCGCGAACGTTGGCGCAACCAGTTCTTGACCTGCGAATTGGCCTCCTCATAAGTTGTTGAATTGAGCACAACCGTCTTGAAGCGATAGCGCGTTAGGCGCAAGCCGAGATCGCAGTCCTCGGTCACGTTGTATGCGTCCCATCCGCCAAGTGCGCGTAGAGCTTTCGTGCGGAAATGGTTCGAGGTTCCGCCGAGTGGTATCGAGAAGCCAACCTGCTGTAGACCAGGGAGAACCAGATCGAACCACAGCGAATACTCGGCGGTAAACCAGCGCGTAAGCAGATTTTGTGAGATGTTATAGAAGTTGAGTTTCGCCTGCACACATGCTACCTCTGGCCCGTTATTGGCGAAGGTTAGCACCGTCTTTTTGAGTTGCAGCGTATCCGGCATATCTTCGGCGTCAAAAATCACCACGTACGTGCCAGTTGCTTGAATTAAGCCATAATTGCATGCGCGTGGCTTGGTGCGTGGCTTACCATCGGGTACCGTAATAATCTCAAAGTGTGCTGGTAAGGATAGGGCGCGAATAGCGTTGCGCGTCTCTACGTCATCCACCTCGGTCAGAAACAATATCTGCAATTTGTCGGTTGGATAATCCAACGCTTGCATCGCCTTGACGAATTGCGGTACAACCGCCGCTTCCTTATAAAGAGGGCAGAGAATAGTGTAGCTGGGCCATTCAGTATCGCGTAACGCATGTACCACCGCGTCGTCAATCTGTTGCTCCGGCGAATGCTGAAAAGACTTGAACGCCATGATGCTATTGAGCACCAGATTGAAGGCATACACCATCGTGATCGCCGCTATGGTGGCCATGAGCATCGTCAACCGGAAGTAGGCAACGCCAAGCGTCCACACCAGGATAAGAGCACAGAGCATAACTAATTGTGGCGTTGTAAATGTCTGTAGCGCGGAGAGTTCGGGCCGAAATGGTGCGAACGTTGCGACCTCTTTGCCGTTGACCTGCACAACACGACTCGCGTTCAGGGCGTATTCTGCTCGCTCTTGCGCATCGCTTTTGATTGTAGATTGTTGCGTGAGCCAGCGACGGTACTGTTGTACCTGTGTACGCAACTCAGGAGCAAGGGTATCTCGTTCGGTGTTGTGCCTTACCAGAACAGGACCTGTTGTTGGTAATTGTCTGCTCTTGAATTGAGCTTGCTCTGTCTCTGGAAACGCTCTCGCATCTATCGCAGAAGATGGAATATCTGATAGAAAAGCTTCATCAAATTGTATGGTCATGAATAAGTGCTTTCTTTCTTGTGTTGTGTGATAAATCAGACCCGTACTGGTGTTGTTGCGTGGGATGTGATAAATCAGACCCGTACCGGATGTATGAGATGGAGCATGTGTTTTATGTGGTTAGAGTGCTATACCAGTGATGTAGAACTGAGGCGGCGGGCAAGTTGTGCAGGGCAAACGCGCCTACATCGTCCCAGCCCCAGAAGAAGATGCCAGAGATATGCGATTCCAGCCTCAAATGCTGGAACATATGCGGGTTGTACAACATGTGCAATTGACGATGGCGTTTTCGCTCTGTGTGGCAGGCTCTCGTGGCCTTCCTGCTGACTACCTGCTGAGGCATATGGCGTTGGAGTCGCGGTAACAGAAGAAGATGCGGTACGTATCGTTATACTGCCAGTAGTGTGCTGCGAGAGTCGCTGAAAGTTAGAATAGCTCGTAAAAACACACACCAGAGAGGCACTGAATAGCAGCATAACCCCGAGCAAGAGTAGAAGCGAATGCTTTCTCGAAGCTAAAAATTGACGCATACAACATCTCCTAACAAGACGATGTATCCGTGGTGGGACCGATCTTTCGCGTCCTTGTCGGCAACCGATCCGTAGAGGGATGCGTATGAAGCACCCTTTACACGGATGTTGACCTGAATAGTGAAGGCTTATAGTTCTTCGTTGAGAGTAACTGTAGAACAATAATGTGGAGATTGCCGTAGGAAGTTTATTACAGCACGGTTGCTAAAGAGGAGATATGGTTGAGAATTGTTTACATATCAATATGTTAAGGATGAAAATCGCACACCTATCGACCCGTTGGTCAATAGGTATGCGATTTTCATCCTCAGTAAAAACTCCACGTTGACACTCCGGCCTTACCTGTGCTACGATTGATAATGAGGAAGTGTACTTAGAACACTAGATGACTTCTTCTGTCTACTCTGTTTCCCTGTGTATGATGCTTCTCCCTGTATAATAAGCAGAGAAGACATGTGTACATATATAGACAACTATAAAGGAAGCCCCGCTCATGGGTATGAATTACCTCTTAATTATGGTATCCCTGGCGGTTCTCTTCGGCTTGCTGGTGATGAGTGTCACCTCCATTCTTGGCCCTAAGAAGCCAACGCCGGAGAAGCTTGCCCCCTACGAATGTGGCATTCAGGAGATCGAAGCTCCCCACCGCCGCTTTCCTGTCAAATATCTTTTAACAGGCATGCTTTTTATTGCTTTCGACATTGAAATCGTCTCTTTTTATCCACTTGCTATTCTGCTCCGCTCATTGGGACCATTGGGACTTGTTGAACTGCTCATTTTCCTGCTGGTTCTTGGTGTTGGTTATATTTACGTTTGGCGGAAGGGAGCATTTGCATGGGAGTAGTCAAAAATCCGTGGGAGCCGGTCCAGACCTATTCAAACACGCAGACACCGCGACGCGAACTCACGGTCAAAAGTGGCGACTTCGGTGTTCTGACCACACAGGTGAGTAAGCTGATCGACTGGGGCCGTAGCTCCTCGTTGTGGCCCGCCCTGTTTGGTTTAGCTTGTTGCGCTATCGAGATGATGGCAACCAGCGCGGACCGTTTTGACATCTCGCGCTTCGGTGCGGAGGTCTATCGCGCCTCACCACGTCAATCGGACCTGATGATTGTCGCGGGCCGTTGCTCGATCAAGATGGCACCAGTGCTACGCCAAATTTACGATCAGATGCCTGAACCCAAATGGGTGATCGCGATGGGCGCATGCGCATCTTGTGGTGGCGTCTTCAACAACTATGCCGTTGTGCAGGGTGTGGACAAGATTGTGCCTGTTGATGTCTTTATCCCTGGCTGTCCCCCAACGCCTGACATGCTACTCTTTGGCTTCAATGAACTGCAGCGTAAGATACGCGAAGGCGTGCCCAATCCTCCTGATCCCCTCAAGGATGCAGGTATGAAACTCATTGGCCCCGTTGGTGAAGAATTATGATGAAAACTTGTTTCAATCTCAATGCCCTGAAGAGCATTGAGATTGAAACAAGTTTTCATCTGAAAGATATTTTAAGGAATTATACATTCTATGGTCACGACAGCAGTATCGACGGTTGAGACGATACAGGCGAAGTTCCCACAGGCAGTTCTTGAAGCGACAGATTTTCGTGGCGAACACACGCTCCTGCTCAAGCCGGAAGCTCTTGTAAGCGTATGTACCTATTTAAAGCAGAATTTGCACTATGACTTTCTGGAAACTCTAACGGCGGTTGATTGGCCCGAACGCTTGCCGCGCTTCGATGTTGTCTATCAACTCCTCTCAATTCAGAACCAGTGCTTTCTACGTTTGAAGGTGCAGGTTGGGCAACGTCGTGAAAAGCATCCAGCCGTGCCAACCGTAACGGGCGTATGGCCGGGTGCTAACTGGTACGAGCGTGAGGTCTACGATCTGTTTGGACTCACCTTTACAGGCCATCCCGACCTGCGTCGCATTCTGATGCCGCCCGATTGGACTACGCATCCACTACGCAAGGACTATCCGCTTACAGGCTTTGAATTGCCGGAGCCGCACTGGGGTGGTCAAGTCCCTTATGACACCAATCCCGGCACGGGTAGCCAGACATTGCGTACACCTGACGGGCGCGAACTCAACGACAACCGCTCAAACATCAATACAGGCCAGGAGCCAGGAACGAAAAAGAGGTAATTGTTCATCTGCATATCACACCTCGACAGGATGAAGAACGCATGCAAAAACAAGAAACAAAAATAGAAAACTTCTACTCGATAGATGACAGCCGGACGCTTGAGGGTGGGCAACGCGAAGATAGCATGACCATCAACATGGGTCCGCAGCATCCCAGTACGCACGGCGTTCTACGTCTGCTGCTCACAATTGAGGGCGAGACCGTGCTGAAGGCTATCCCCGATATCGGCTTTCTGCATACGGGTATCGAAAAAACGGCGGAGGCCAAGACATACCATCAGGCACTCGTCTTGACGGACCGCATGGACTATCTCGCCCCGCTCTGCAACAATCTTGGCTATTCATTGACAGTCGAACGCTTGATTGGCGTCGAGGATGAGATCAGCGAGAAAGTGAAGTACGCGCGTATAATGCTGGCGGAACTACAGCGCATTGCCAGTCATCTTGTCTGGCTCGGTACACATGCGCTCGACCTCGGCGCGCAAAGCGTGTTCCTGTACTGCTTCCGCGAGCGCGAGATGCTGCTTGATATCTTCGAGTATATCTCCGGTGTACGCTTGATGACCAGCTACATTTGTCCTGGCGGTCTGCAAGCTGAACTGCCAGTTGGTTTCGAGAAAAAGGTGCGCGACTTTACCGATATCTTTCCCCAACGCTTGCAAGAATATCACGACCTGCTCACCAATAACCAGCTCTGGCTCGAACGCACAAAAGGCGTTGGACATCTTAGTGCCGAGGACGCTATCGCCTATGGCGCAAGTGGTCCTGTGTTGCGTGGTAGCGGTGTGGTGTGGGACCTGCGCAAAGTCTTTCCTTATAGTGGCTACGAAAACTTCGAGTTTGACATTCCCGTCGGCTCCAATGGCGATGTGTATGACCGCTATCTCGTGCGTATGCTAGAGATGGAACAAAGCCTCGGCATCGTCAACCAAGCGTTAGAGGGTATGCCAACGGGACCGTTCCGTATCAATAACCCCAAGTTCGCGCCGCCTCCAAAGTGGCAGATTACGGGCAGCATGGAAGCTCTTATTCATCACTTCAAGCTCTATACAGAGGGCTACCGACCGCCGCAGGGCGATGTCTTCGTGCGTACTGAGTCACCGAAGGGCGAGCTTGCGTACTATATTGCCAGCGATGGTACCGCGAAGCCTTATCGTATGCATGTACGTGGCGCATCATTCGCGAATTTGCAAGTGCTACCACTCATGGTCGAAGGTGGCTTCCTCTCGGACGTTGTGGCCTCGATTGGTAGTATAGATATTGTGTTAGGCGAGGTGGACAGATGATCTCAGAACAGACAAAACAGCGCATGCACGCTCTTGCCTCGCGCTATCCCGTGGCGCGTTCGGCGGTCATGCCCGCGCTACATTTAGCGCAGCAAGAAGAGGGCTATATCACTCCCGAAGGGCTACAGGCGGTGGCCGAAGCGGTCGGCCTGACGGTCGATGCCGTGGAGAGCGTGGCGACCTTCTATACCATGTACTACCAACACCCGCAGGGCAAGCATGTGATTCATGTATGCACCAGCATCTCTTGCTACCTGCGTGACTGCGACGGGCTTGTCGAGCATCTCGAAAAACGGCTCGGCATCGCGCGTGGCGAGACAACCCCAGACGGCAATATTACCCTGAAAACGGCGGAATGCCTTGCCTCCTGTGGTACGGCTCCTGTGCTACAAGTCAATGGGGAATTTGTCGAAAATGTGACGCCGGAAAAGGCCGATGCGCTTCTAAATGAACTAAAGAACAATGTGGGAACGAACGGGCATGTCGGGGAGACGAACGGACGCCCACAAGGGGCGTCCCTACCATACACGACCGTGCCACGCTCCAATTGACTATCATGGGGCGTCCGTTAATGCTCGATAATTATAAGGAATATTCTCTATGCCAGAATTGATTGTCACAAAAAATCTCACTATTCCTGGTATCGATACGCTCGATGTCTACCGGCAAAATGGCGGCTATGAAGCATTGGATTATGCGCTCAAGACCTATCAACCCGATGATATCGTCGCGCTGATCAAGGACTCAGGATTGCGCGGACGCGGTGGCGCGGGCTTCCCAACCGGTATGAAGTGGGGCTTTCTTGCCAAGAATGATATGCCGCGCTACCTGTGCTGTAATGCGGATGAGAGCGAGCCAGGAACATTTAAAGACCGCATGTTGATGGAGCAGAATCCGCACCAACTCGTGGAAGGCGTCATTCTCACCAGTTATGCGTGTCGCGTCACCACCGCCTTTATTTATGTACGTGGCGAACTTGCCAAAGCGGGACGACAGGTCGAGCGCGCCGTGGAAGAGGCGTATGCGGCAGGCTTGATCGGCAAAAACATTCTCGGTAGCGACTACAGTCTTGATGTCATCGTGCATCGTGGCGCGGGCGCCTATATCTGCGGCGAAGAAAGTGCCTTGATGGAATCGCTGGAAGGGCGACGCGGCTATCCACGACTCAAACCACCCTTTCCCGCGGTGGTTGGTCTCTATGGCGGCCCTACCGTCATCAACAACTGCGAGACCTTGAGCACTGTTCCCTCAATTATCAAGGGCGGCGCGCAGTGGTACGCCTCCTTTGGAACCGAGAAAAGCAAGGGGACACGCGTCTTCTGTCTCAGTGGTCATGTCAAGAAGCCAGGAAACTACGAATTGCCGCTCGGTACACCTATCAGTACGCTTATCTATGACGAGCAGTATGGCGGCGGTATTCTCGGCGACAAAAAGCTCAAAGCAATCATCCCCGGTGGCTCATCGACCTTTATTCTGAGCGCAGATAAAGTTGATACTCCGCTCGACTTCGAGTCAATCGCGGCGGTGGGTTCGATGCTTGGCTCCGGTGGCGTCATCGCCATTTCTGAAGATACCTGTATCGTCGGTGCCATTT
>CAXTUE010000106.1:0-10955 GCA_964247355.1 uncultured Ktedonobacteraceae bacterium
CTTTATTGTATCTTAATCCACAACTCTTTACCAGGGTAATAGTTTTGGACTCGATGATAGTGTTTCATGAGCCATGCATAAAAGAGGCTAACGTGCTTCATACGTAACAGGCGACCGGTGTAGAAAAGAACGGCGGAAACGTTGGATTGCGATGCTTCTGTGATAAGCTGTTGAGGTGTAAGATAGCCAGTGTCGACGCGCACGTTGGAGGTGTCGACCAGTTGTGGGTCTGTACTACGATTGGCTAATCCTACCAAGAACTGGGCATCGGTTATGACAAGTTGTTGAGGCTTTGTGACGCTTTGCAGGTCTCGTTCGACATTTACATCCCATTTGGTGACGGTAATACTCTGGCTCTTCTGTAAGTCACTTTTGTAATAGTGCTGTATTGTTATGCCTTGCACAACGCTTAACAGAACAAGTAGAAGTAGTGCGACAATTGTTGTACCTGCTGAAAACAAGGACCTCCGCGAGAGGATGCCCCTCTTGTGCTCAGATACTCCAACCTGTTGTAATAGTACGTCATTCCGTGAGTGCTCTTGTTCTGGCTGAAGCCCTATCTTAGCTCTAAGAGGGCTGAAGCCCATAACAGCTAGCGCGATAAGTGGTGCCGATAGAGCCACGAGATGATGTGTAAATAGGGGTACCTGTTGCCAGAGCAGCAAGGCGGATGCAACAAGCCATGCAAGCAACGGAAGAGCACGCCAGTCGCGGCGTAATAGTGCTACGATAGTTCCATAAAGAGCTGCCAGTGCTAGCGGAGAGGTGAGCGTGTGCTGTAACTGCGAGAAATTTCCAGCTTGTGTCGTTCGATAGGTCGTGCTGGCGGCGGTATGAAAGGTGATAACACCGGATATCATTTGTTGTAATGAGGACAGAAAGGGGAGAAGAATCGCACAACTAACCAGCAAAAAAGATGCGACTCCTACGAGAAGAGAACGTGAAGCCGCGAGACGACGTTGCGGTTCTTGTTGCGTAATGTGCCAGATGTAGGCGAGAAACAGTACACTAACCGGTACGAGTGTTGCCAGACCAAAGAGTTTGCAGAAAATGCTTAGTGAGAGTGCCGTACCTGCGAGTGCGGCATAGCACATTCCCAACACTCCATCAGGATATTTCCACCAGAGAAAGGCCGCACCGACCGCGAGGAGAGCGAAGGCGACAAATGGTGCCTCTGCTTGCAGTTTTTGCGACTGCTCTAAATAGAGCGGGTCGATCAGCAGTAATAAGAGGGCGGCAAGTCCACCGATGCGCCCGCTCAGGGCTGTACCAAGTAGGAATGCGCCGACAAAACCAAGTAGTGAGATAAGGGCGATGCCAAGGCGAGCGGACCAGAGTGTTTGCCCGAAAAGCGTATAGGTGGGAAAAATGGAGAGCAGGAAGAATGGTGGCTGTGAATAGAATATGTTGTGATAGAGATGATAGCCACTGTCCATTGCGCGTAACGATTGCCAGTACACACCCTCATCATAGCCATCACGATCAAAAGGTAGTCCGAGGTCATGTAGACGCATCACCAGCGCAATGGCAAAAAAAAGTAGTGCTATAAGTAGTACCAGGACGTTCTGTAAGACAGTGTTGGCGCGTCTGGAGAGTGCTCTTCCCTCGTTTCTATTTGAGGTCGTAACTATGCTTGTTGACATACACTATCGTCTCTTTATAAAACAAGCATCTGTACGGGTCTGATGTATCACACCTCGCTGTTGTTCATATAATGGAGCGAACAATGGGGGTGATCAATCAGACCCGTACAAAACGCTATAGATTGTAAGGTTCATCTCCGATGACATAAGGATTATTCGTATGCCCATCAGAAGGCTGCTGAACGTTACTTATGCCCTCAAAATTGAGCGGCGCGGACTCGATACGTGGCGCGGGTACGGTACCATTGCTGTGTCCATTCGAGAGAACATAGCCATTGCCGTTATGCCCGTTGCCATTGCTTGATGAAGTGCCCAGCAGTGGCTCGAAGTCGCTGAAGACGGTTTTGACGACGCGACGTGCATCGGCTTCGTCGATAAGCTGTTTGATTTCGTCGGCGATCAGTTCTTCGCGCTCGATCAGTGCTTCGGCAACGGCCATTACTGCCTCACTGTGTTCCTGGAACAGTTTCTTTACTGCTTTGAACTGTGATTGCAGTAATGCCTCGGTACGCTCAGCAAGCCCTGGTAGGCTAAGTGGATTCATGCCTGCAAGTCCACTACCAAAAGCGAGATATGAGCTGATTGTGCCGTCCATACCGTATGCACCGATATAGTTCGCGGCGAGCTGTGTCGCGCTTGCAAAGTCTGCCGTGACGCCATTCAGGTTCACGTTGAGGAACAATTCCTCAGCCGCACGGGATGCTAGCGAAACCTGAATACGTGCCAGCACGTCCTCTTTGCTCATGGTGACGATGGTCTCTTTTTGACGCCATGCCGCGAATGCAGCCGCGCCCTCAAGGTCTCCATGCATGTGTAAGGTGACGAAGGCGGGGAAGAAGCGATCCATCAGGTAGTAGCAGGCAACGGTATGACCGGCCTCGTGATAGGCGAGGCGACGACGCTCGATGGGCGTTAGTTCGCTCAACTGGCGTAGGCCGTATTCGTGTACGTCCTGAGCTTCGATCATGTCTTTGTACGTAATTTTGTCGCGCCCGTCGAAGTGCGCGATAATCACTGCTTCATTGACGACGTGTTTGATAGCAACAGGGGTATAGTTTACCAAACGTTGTGAAAGCGCGGCGACCGAGATATTTGGTTCGGCCTGTACTTTGCTCAGGTAGTACTCGATAACCTCTGGTCGATATTTGTCCGTTGGGGCTGCGACATTGATCTTGCGGTCGAAACGACCTGGGCGCAGGAGTGCGGCATCGAGCGACTCAGGAATATTGGTCGCGCCGACTGTCAAGACCGGCTCGTTCTGCACGCGTCCATTATAGAGACCGAGTGTACGAAGGACCTTCTTGAACCAGCCTGTTTCAATGTTTGGCGGGTCCATCTGCATCAGCAGTTCGTTGAGTCCACCTGTTCCGCCGCCCATCATGCCCATCATGCCGCCACCGGCAGCCATGCCGTTCTGCCCATTGCGCGAACCGCCAATGGCGTCAATCTCGTCGAGGAAAACGATACAGCCGCCGTACTCACGTGCGAGACGGCGTGCCTTGCCGTATAATCGTTTAATCATCAGTACGTCCATGCCAAGAAACATGGCTTTGAAGCTTGCTGCGCTTGCATAAGCAAACGGAACACCAGCTTCCGTACTCATACATTGCGCGAGATAGCTTTTGCCAGTACCAGGATCGCCGGAGAGCAGTAGACCACGCACAGGATGTCCACCAATTTCGCGGAACTCTTTGACGCCCTGGATCAGCGTGACAATACGTCGTGCGGCCTCGAGTACTTCTGGATTACCTTTATAGTCAGCGAAGGTGACGCCTGTCTCACCAGGCATGACCCAGTATAGGCGAGGGCGTCCAAGGAACCAGAAGATAGCCACGAATTGCATGATGCCAAATAGAATTGCAAATGCTATTTGCAGCGCGTAGGCCAGAATAACGGGCGGGTTGAGTGAGCCGACGGGACGACCCGCGATGAAAAACCATGCCACAATGCTAATGAGCAGTATCCAGAACCAGCGCAAGCGTATAAAGCGTCCAAACTGGTCCATGCCAAGATCAATAGATTTGTCCAGGTCGCTGGACTTCTTTTTGGTAACATCTTTTGCCACTGTGTTGTATCCTTTTGTTCTTACGACGGTACGCTAGTTAAGAGGCGCACGGAAGTCTACGGAGTTGACCTTTAGAATAAACTCTTGTCCTCCCTGAGCAATGGTCGTGAAATGCCAGATGACCATTCCACTTGTATTACCACCAGGACCAGTGGCGGAAAGATTAACTTGCACAAAACTATCAACCGTGCCATCTGCCTGACTCGTCGCGTTAAGTACCGTAATATCTTTCCACGTCAGATGCGCCTTTGGTTGACTGAATTGCGACGAGAGTTGCGCTGGGTCGGGGGGTTGCGAGATGTTTTTGTCGAGCAGCTTGAGCGTGGTCTCGTCTCCATCTCGTAGAGCGTACAACCAATTTTTTACAGCGATGCCACCACCATCTGTTCCTCGAACATGGAAGTTGAATTGATCGCCGCCTAACCCGTATGGAAATTGTCCCGTTGTGAAGTATGTCGTGGCGAAAATGCTGGCTAAGAGAAGAAATACAATGAGGATGGTAAGCGGGAAATGTGTGGCTACCCAGCGCAATGCATAATAGAGAATCTTTAAAATAGGGCGAAAAATAGTTTTCAAGAAGCGGGCGGTTGGCGTCTGTCCTGGATTTCGTCTGGACGGAGTGGAGCGAACCTTTCGCTTTGGTTCAGGCGTTGTTTGAACGGGTGGCTGTTGAGTGGGTGAAGGGCTTAGCATGAAATCTCTCATCTCAACTTTCTTAGATGGGTGATAGAAATGTATAAGACTACAGTCATGTAGGGTACAAGATCGTGTGTAAATATTCTTATAGTGTACCATACATCACATCGCTGGATTTGACAAGAGAAATAGCCAGATGTAAAGAAAACGTAAAGCACTCTCCGAAACATCGTCTCGGAGAGTGCTTTACGTTCTGCTATCTTTTCTGGTCGTGTGCCTCTTCGATATGTTGCTGGTCTGCTTGATCGGTTGGCTTGGTATCGACATGTGAGGGCGACTCAACGGGGGACATGTCTTTGTTAAGCTTGCCCGCCATTGTGCTCACAAAGGTAACGATATCGTTAGGAATTGGTCGTACGCCCTCAAAGAAAAAGGCGTTGATTTCCGCACCGAGCAGGATAATGATTGAGAAGTAGTAAAAAAACAGCAGCAGGATAACCGCGAAACCCAGAGGTCCTGCGTAGCCACTGAAGAAGTGTGTAGCAATGAATGGAAACGCCGCTAAGAATATTTCGGTTGCCAGGGCTGCGAGAGCCGCACCACGCCAGCTATTCTTCCAACTAATTTTTTGATTGGGTACCACGATGTAGATAAGCTCAATCAATAGAAACGATGTAAGAAACCCACCGAGAATACCGCCGAGACTAATGAAGATAAAGCTACTACCTGGAATACTCTTCAAAAGAGGAAGATTTGACAGGCTAGAGAAGAGAAACGTTGGTGCGGATGAGGCAAACACCATGATCGGTATCAGAATAACGAACGCAATCAGCATAGCAAATGACATAAGATATTGACGCACAAGCGCACGTTGTCGTACGCGATACACGATATCTAAACATCCCTCGGTCACGAGAAACAGGAATATACCAAAGAAGACACCAATCACAATAGCTAGAATACCAATGATACCTGATGCTTGACTAAGTTGTTTCGAGGCAAGGTCTAAGGCATTCTGTTGGCTGGCGAGTCCTGGAAACAAGGACGTAAGTTGTTTAATTACGGTTGTACGAAAACTGGAGTTGCCCAGGAAGAAGCTAAGTATTGCGACCAGTGCTAATGCAATAGGGAGCATCGCCATGAGCATATTGTAGGCCATGATACAGGCGAGGTTCAACACCCAGTCATTATTGATCTTGATGATGAAGCCTTGCAATGGTCGTACCTCATTGCTAAAGGCTTCCATTGGACCAGCAGCCCCTTCTTTATTTGTTTTTCCGCGTTGATGAGCATTTGTAGCCATGATGTTGATTCCTATTATTTCTTTTTAAAATGGATGAAAAGCTAGAGGACAAAAAGAGCCTTAATTGTTACACGCGAAGGCAGAAAAAAGGTGTCACTTTAAGCGATGAAAAAATAGGCTCATCATATTCTAATTTTTAGAATTCTGCTTTGTAGTAATTGGCTGTGCGACTCGGCAAATTAAAAAAGGTATGAAACGTCTGTAGGAACCAGTTATGCTCGAATCCAGCGCGGTTGAATGCTCTCTATTGGCGCGTCGAACAGGCTTGGTTGCTCTTCGACGCGGAAAAGCTGGTCAAAGTCTTCGGGCGTAAAGGCTTTACGTAGGCGCGCAGCATAAGAGGATACGAGTACACGGAGATAGTGGTCAACATCGTAATCTCGACGGTTCGCGACCTCTTCACGCAACGAGGATAACGGTTGCTCTCTTGTTTCAGCCTCGCTTTCATCGTCGCCCCATTGATTGCCGATTGAGGCTTCTTCGGTTTCTTCTGGCAACCAGACATATTTCTTGGATTGAGAGCGATAGAAGCGTACACGCTCACCTGGATACCAGCGTGTACGGTTGGCATTCAATAGTGCCTCGTATTGTGGTTCGGGATGTGTGGGACGGGACGTGGTATAGGCTTCGGGCGTTTTCGAGAGACGTACTCTCGCGCCTACATCTGACGCGGGTAAAGCGCGGGTACGTAACGCAACCGCCATGTCGACATAGGCTTGTCGTATGCCGGGCGTATCGCCTACTAGAGCGCATTGCAATGCCTGACGCAGAAAACGTTCTCCAAATGGTTCGGCGCGACTGGACCGTAGCGCGACTCCATGCACGATCAATCTATCCTCATAAGTAAGGAGTGCGTAGTTCTTGACCTCGTGACTGAGCATGGCACGATAGCGGCCCTCGTATTCTAAGCGAATTCCTGCTGGCAGTTCGGAGCCAATTTCTTCGACAATGGCCCGTTCCTGGGCCTCTGTCCAGTTCGACGGCACCGAGAAGTACACGCCGTCGGTATCGGCTTCGATAAGGGCCATGCCGCGTGTGCGCAATGCTTCGAGTACTTGCGCGAGAATGGCACGTCCTCGGCGCGTTACTTCATCAGCGGCACGACTATCGGCGAAGAGTGCCATCGTGCCAGCACCCATGTAGCCGTAGGCCGCGTTAATCAATATTTTCATCGCTGCCTGTGTCGCGTTATGATGATTGGCCTCAACCGAATTCGGTGGTGCTGTACGTGCCGCCGCTTTATGAGACAGGCGCAGGTCCGTCAATAGTCCGAGCACGCGTAACAACACGCCCAAACGATCACACTCTGGCCCAATTTTGAAGGTACGCATCAGAGAAGGGTACAGCGAGGCCACGTCAGCTTTGACGACGTGTTGCGCAACGCCAGTTGCCAGCAGGTACGCGGCACCGCCCTCGTGCATCTCACCACTCGTGCTCTTGCCTACTTGCCGTGGCAAGGCGGCACCGGCGCGAAGATAGGCGCGTACAAGAATTGGTTCGAGAATGCCCATTGCTGGTCCCGCCGAGGCCAGTCGTTCATAGCGGCGTGGGGCCATACTTGCCAGCGCGAACGGTGCGCCCTGTAAACGTTGTGAGAGGCCGTCGACCTCGGTTACGTCATCCAGCGCGTAGTGTTTTACAAGATCGGGTTCGCGTCGATAGGTATCGAAAATTGCAGAACCCTCGATATAGACGCGTTCGGGCGAGGCGATGCCGAAATAGCGCGCCACCTCTTTGAGACGATGCCCCGGCATGTCGCGTACCACAAAATCATGCCGCCGTACAGAATCCAGTGTATCAATCAGTTCGCGACCCACGACGCTATAGCGCACACGTTTGCGCGCCTCTGGCCCGATTGCCAGCGTCTCCTCGCGACGCTCTAAGCGCATCGGACCGCCTTTACGCCCCAGTTCTAGCGGTATACCTAAGCGGGATGCGCGTTCCTCTAAAAAGAGCAGATCGAAGCCGAAAAGATTATGGTTCTCGATAATATCAGGGTCGAGTTCGCGAATAAGTCTGCAAAGGTCGGTGATCAGGTGTGCCTCGTCGTCGGGGGTGGAAGCTTCGAGTGTAGTTGCAAGCCCACGATTGTCACGTAATGCGATGAGAAAAATACGGCCACGATGCGGATCGAGTGCGGTCGTCTCAAGGTCGAACTGCAACCTGTGCAGATCGCTATAGGTCAGGCCGCGAAAGTAGACGCGTCCGGTAAGCATGAGATATTGTTCGACAGGACCGACGCGGTAATAGTCGTCCGGCAGGTCGTTGAGACTGGTAATGCGGCGTCCCAAGCGGCGCGATGCGCCCGCACACAAGGTACGTTCAAGAAAACTGCCATCGCGCGCCGAAAGCAGATAGCGATACGACTCGGCTGGTCCATCCAGAACGCGATAACTAACGAGACTATGATTTGCTCCTGGCGCATCTGCTGGTAGTAGCGCGGGTCCCAGTTGCTTGAGGTCTTCCAATGTAGTTGCGAACAGCCACGGACGAAAGCGCTCTTCCGTACATATTACGTGTCCGCCCTCCGCATCCATTACACGTCGCCAAACAAATGCACGTCCATCGCGTGAGGCCCACAGCGAGACGATACCGGGTGTAGAGTCCCAGCCAAATAGATACTCGTCCTGTTCTTGTGTTGTTGCTGAGGAAGCGGGAGTAGACATAACGCTCCTGATGTATTTAGAACATACGTTTCTCTAAGTGTAACATATTTTTGTCCTCTTTACGCGTCCAAAAAACGTCCTTGTTGTGTTATACTATCCAGTGAGGACGGCTTTAAATAGCAAGAAGTTGAGAAGCATAATGATAATAGACCGCCTACAAGATGCGTGGCCGCACCTGCAACATCTACCGCCGGATATGCAGGAAGAGATTGCCAATTATATTCAAGATGTTGAGCAAGAGGCCCTTGCGCGTGGCCGTATAACAGTAGTTCCAGGCATGGAAGTTGACGAGGAACCGTGGGAAGACCCAGTTGGATCACTCAGCGATCTGCCAGATGATATGTTTGAGGAACTTGACAAGATTCGTCACTCAAATCCTCCTTCACCTCCCTTTAAACTGCCATGAGACGATACTTGCTTGATACAAATATACTTGGAGCCTACTTACGTGGGAAACAAGGAGTAGTTGATCTTATTCGGGAATGGATAAATAATGGAGAGGCTGCTACAAGTGTTATTGTTTATGGAGAAATTATAGAATACTTCAAAAGTTTTTCTGAATATCCCAGATATCGTAAAGCACTTCGCACTCTTCTCAGAAAAGTGTATTCTTACGGCCTAAACTACGATCTGCTCGAACGATATGCAGATATGCGATGCGCAATGCGTATTCGTGGGACTGGATTGATAGGGGATATGGACGCGCTTATTGCGGTTACAGCATTACATTATAAGCTTACAATGGTGACGACGGACAGCGATTTTAAGCGGGTGCCAAATCTCTCTTTGATGCTCCTTCCAGTTCAAATATTGAAGGGGTGATTATGGAAATTCTTCTCTGGCAAAAACCAGCACCTCCAACAGAGCGCGAATTACGGGAGCAGATGCGACTTGCAGAACTCTCGCCCTATGCGTGGTCAAACGAGGCCGACTATAGCTATGCTCCTCATAGTCACTCGTACGAGAAGGTGCTGTATTGTGTGCGCGGCTCTATTCGTTTTGTGTTGCCGGAGCATGTCGATGCCGAGGGCAAAGCTAAATATGTTGATTTGGCTCCCGGTGATTGTATGATCTTGCCAGCGAATACAGCGCATAGTGCGGTTGTTGGTCCGCAGGGTGTGACGTGTTTAGAGGCGGCTCGCTAGTCGCTCGATTGTCTCACAGATCAGTTCTGGTAGTGTGCCAAATGAATAGGACACCAGCACTGCCTCATTACGCTGGTGCGCCCCTTGCCCGTAGACTCCGAAATCGACAACCGGAATATTCAACTTCTCGATAGCTTCAAACGGAAGATAATAGCCTCTTGTGCCTTGCGTGGTTGGCTCCTTCCAGATTGGCATATTAGCCTTCAAAATAGATGTATCAACGCTGGCATCCAAGCGTAGATAGCTGAGATCGCTGAGGTAGGGAAAATATGCTTGGCGAACAAGCGGAACCTCAGAATGTGCTGCCATAACTTCTGTCAGGGCATCTTGTAATGGTCCAGGCGGTGTAGCTACATGAGGATAGTAGGGTGGAGAGTAGTAGAGCACAACTGCTGGCCCTTGTCTACCACTTAACATCCACAATTTATGAACGAGGTGCAAGCTTTGTTCGCGCGAATCCAGTGTTGCAGGTAGTTGCTTCTCCTCGGCCTGTAGTTCGCTTGCAACTCGCTGTTCTCCCACATGCTGGACCGTTTCTCGATAGAGTTCCGCATAGGTTAGCACGATCCCTGTACGGGGTTGTGGTGCTGTTTCCTGCACATCGGCAATCGTTCTCCAACGCGCCTCTGTTGTATCTACGCGTGCCAGTACCTCTTGCAAAGAAGACTCTGCATAGTGGCGCAGACGTTCTAGTAACTGTTCAGGTGTGGTTGTAAAGGTTAAGACATTGAGGTAGAAGTAGGCGGTAAGTGGTATTTGTGTGTTGTAGTGCGTTTTGAGATCGGTTAAGCGGAGTGTCACAGGCGGTGCGGTAATCTGCCCATGCGCAATATCGCATAGCTCGTCGTTCATACTCATAGTGCGAATGAGTTCGGAGGCAAGCAAGTTGGCATCAAATCCCTGAAAAGGCGTACCGACATGCGACTCGCGCCCAATGCATAGGAAGCTTGGCAAGAGTTTGCCGACCGTGCCAGTGTATATATAGCGATGCGGGTCGCCCGTGTATTGCGCGGTGGTAAAGTCGGTATTGATGGCGCCAACATAATTGAGGTTATACTGTTCCCGTAAACGTGTGAGCAAATGTACCGCTTGCAATACGCCCGCCGACTCGTTTTCCTCATCGGGTGTAGCTATAAAAAGTATTGATAGTGGGATATCGGGAGCATTTTGCGCGAAGTAGGGCGTTAAGGCGATATTAACCGCGACTCCACTTTTCATATCGCCGACACCGCGTCCAAACATCCAATCGTCTGAGTCTGTTCCCGTGAGCACAGGACCAAGCTCTGCGCGTTTGTTCCAGAGAGCGTCGGGGTCAAGCGCGTATGCCTCCAACTCTCCATAGTCTTGTATACCGACCGTATCGAAATGTCCAAGCAAGACAACCGTTGCTGTGCTTTGCCCTTGCAGAAAGGCGTAGACATTTTGTAGCTCATGAGGGTCGTTTTCAAGAATGTCAAATCCAAATTGCGTATACGTTTCTTGCCCCACTCCATCATG
>CAXTUE010000107.1:0-1053 GCA_964247355.1 uncultured Ktedonobacteraceae bacterium
GTACATGAGGAACTGGCAGACCTAATTGTGCCAAAACTTCGAGGTTCTGTTCCGTTCTGACGAAAACATGTGGGTTTTTGTTGATACGTACAATAAGGTTGCGATTTGGAAGTGTGACATCATAAACAACGCTGTTGTGTCCAAATGTCATACGTGTCGCAGCAAGTGGTTGTATAGCAAATATATTGCAGACAAGGTTTATCACTTGCTGTTCATTCATGTAGACTTTTTCCCTTTTCCATATGCTTGTGTGTCTCACCTTGCACTATCCGCATTACTCCCAGCAAGAGGCAGAGCAGAAGTACCTGTGACAAAAAGAATGGCGTACCGAGTGTGTCACTATTCATCAATGGTACGACTAGAAGCAGAAGAGCAGCTATACCAAAGAGAAAGGTAATACATGGCTGACCCCTCCAACATGAGGGACGTAGCCACCAGATAGCAACACAGAGAGAAAGTAAAACAGTAGTCGTTGCGCTAATGAGCACTCTCGTATGATGAACGTCGTTTCGAGAAAGAATATAGAGTACCGCAACAGCACCTCCACCAACAAATGGGGCCAGCCAGAAGAAGAGATTATCCCAACGACGAAACGCGACACGATGCGTGGAAAAGCAGATAAAGGTAGCTGTAAGCGCACATGCTGTTACCGCCCGAAATTCCAGGGCAATAATTGAACGTCCACCTATATTGAAGAGGGTCACAATATAACTCGCAGCCGTAAAAACAGCCCAAACACACCCGAATATACTTCCTGCGCGTATCCACGTAGAGTGTGCTTTGATGCTAAGCACACTAAAGGGTATTAGTATAAGTAGCGTGTGGATAAGGAGTACCCATTCAGCCTTGAGGACTTTGTTTAACCAACCTTGCGTGAGTAGACTTTCGACACTTAGACCGATAACCATTGTTGAGAAAAAGAGCAGAATGAAGCGCGATGTCCAGATAATAGGTGAAGATGTTTTCTTCTCTCCATCTTGTACTTGCTGGACACTACTATCCGGTGTTTCCTCAATTATTACCACTGAGGTATTGGTAGTGCTATTCTCAGGT
>CAXTUE010000107.1:1063-3257 GCA_964247355.1 uncultured Ktedonobacteraceae bacterium
AATAAGAACACTCTCTTCATTTTCTATAAGTTCTTACATTCTCTTCTACAGCATCCTACATTGTCAACTCTAGCCTTGCGTCCTTTTGGAAGATACTCCGTCTATTAGGAATGATATAATCCTAGGATAAAGAGGATACATTCTATGGTAACGACAGAACAAGCGTGGGATACCTTTCAGATACTCATAAAACAGTTCATTCTCAAATATATACATGACGAGGTTATCGCGGAAGATATCCTGCAAGATGTCTTTCTCAAAATGCATACCCATATAGAGACGCTTCATGACGAAAAGAAACTTCAAGCGTGGCTCTACCAGATAGCACGCCGCACTATCTACGACTACTACCGCTCTCAAAAGGTAGTACAAACTCTTCCTGAGTCATTTGATATGCCAGCAGAAGCTTCGCACAAGGACGCTGAACAAGCCTTGCTGCCCTGTCTTAAAGAGATGGTGGAGCAGCTTCCCCCATTGTACAAGGAAGCACTTCTTTTGACGGAGTATCAGGGCTTAACACAACGCGAACTTGCTGAACGGTTGCATCTCTCCTTCTCAGGTGCGAAATCGAGAGTACAACGGGCGCGCGAGAAGCTGAAACAGCAGCTACTTGCATGTTGTCATTTTGTGCTTGACCGTCGCGGCGGAATTATTGCATATCATCCCAGGAACGAATGCTGTTTAGCTTGTTCTTGCACCACATGACAAAGCACGATTGAGAGGTAAGAAAAGATGAAACAACGTGTGCTCTTTATTTGTACTCATAACTCCGCTCGCTCGCAAATGGCAGAAGGATTGCTTCGATATCTTGTAGGAGATCGCTTTGATGTCTTTAGTGCTGGTACTGAGGCGACTGAAGTACGTCCGCAAGCGATGAGAGTCATGCGGGAAATTGGTATCGATATAGCAAACCAGTACTCTAAAACACTAGATCGTTATGTACAGGAGCCATTTGATATGGTGATAACTGTATGTGATAGTGCGGCAGAGACATGTCCCATCTTCCGAGGTGCGGTACAACGGCGGCACTGGTCGTTTGAAGACCCATCAAAGGCGGCTGGAAGCGAAGATGAGCAACTTGCGGTGTATCGTCGTGTTCGGAATGAGATACGAGCGCGTATCGAGAGCGAGTTATTAGTGGAACAACATGTATGAGTTTCTACTGCCTGCGTCCTTTTTGTTTCCTCGTCGTCTATAGAGGTAGAAATGAGTGAGAGGCGAATAGAGTAGTGGCCTTTCTGAAAACACACACATAGACAAAAAGGACAATGAACATGACAACGAAACCGACAAATGATGAGCAGTTGCGTAGCTGGGTCAAGGAGCGATATACGCAGAGCATTGTTCAAGTAACGCAACCTGATAAAGCTGGGCAAAGTAGCTGTTGTAGCAGTGATTGTTGTTCCACTGCGACGAACGATCCTGTTACCCGTAATTTATACAGTACGGCAGAACTTGAGAGTTTACCTGCAACGGTAGCACTTGCCTCACTTGGTTGTGGCAATCCAACAGCACTTGCGGAACTCCATCCAGGCGAAAAAGTGCTAGATTTGGGAAGTGGTGGCGGAATCGATGTTTTGCTATCCGCGCGACGCGTTGGTTCAACAGGATTTGTGTACGGTCTCGATATGACAGATGCCATGCTTGAAGTTGCGGAGCGTAACCGTGCCGAGGCAGGAGTCGAAAATGTAACCTTTCTCAAGGGTATTATTGAAGCAATCCCGCTTCCCGCCTCAAGCGTTGATGTCGTCATTTCCAATTGCGTGATTAACCTTTCTGCTGATAAACGTCAAGTCTTACAAGAGGCATATCGGGTCCTGACACCAGGAGGACGTTTCGCGGTTTCCGATATTGTGATACAGGGTCATCTACCATCGACTCTTCAAAAAGACATGGAGGCATGGGCTGGCTGTATCGCAGGAGCATTGGAAGAAGAGGTCTACCAACATCTATTAAGTGAGGCAGGATTTACCGAGATTGGCATTGAAGTCACGCGCTGCTACAGCCTACAAGAGGTTGCCGAGAGTGGAGCAAGTGCTGCTATTGCTGCACTGTCTCAAGATGAGCGCGCTGATCTCGATGGGAAGTTTGTAAGCGCGTTTATTCGCGCTCAGAAACCAATGTAATGACCGAGGTAGGGACCGCATTCATCACGTCCGTCTTTGGTCTCTCATCCCGCCAAAATGACCTGATT
>CAXTUE010000107.1:3267-10174 GCA_964247355.1 uncultured Ktedonobacteraceae bacterium
CCTTAAAACACCCTCACTTTTTTTTCCTCCCCCCCCCCAAATTCGTTTTTTTTATCGCGGGTCCCTGCCGTAGGCACATCCGCATTATTTCGTTAAAACACATCGGCGCGTCCTTTGCACAATCGATGACGAGCAAGGACGTGATGAATACGGTCCCTACCTTAGATATTTTTTCCTACAAGCTGTGCGGCTTGCTTACGCAGTGATTGCAAGCCTTCACTAAAATGCACGGGGTATGGCTCTTCGATGGTGAGGGCGCGGTACTTGGTTGGCAGATCGTGCAGGTTCTGCTGGGCAAGTTCGCGTATCTCTGAGAGTGGTGGCATGCTGCCTGGAATCATCTCGCCGTTGCGCATGACGGGACGTAGGAGACGATGATAGCTGTCTGGACGCGGCTCCTGGGCAAGCTGAATAATGTCCTCTTTCCACTCTGGATGACGGTAAATCTCTTTTTTTCCAGGCCATGTACTTTTCGGACCTGCAATCTTCACTTTAGGAAACTCAGTGCCGGACTCATCGACGTACCAGACTTCTTTGTAGACTGTGCCGAGCGAACCGCCTTCGACGCCATGTTCGAGCGAACCTGCTCCACTGCCGAGCGAGGTGCCTACACCGAAAGAGTCTACGGTTGCGCCAGCTTGAATGAGTTCAGCGATTTTCCACTCATCAAGATCACCGCTAATAAGAATGCGTACACTTGAAAGTCCGGCTTTATCGAGTTGTTCACGAATGTAAATGCTGTCCGCCACAAAATCACCGCTATCGATTCTCACTGCCGCGAGCGTGTGACCCATCGTTTCCTGCGAACGCAACGCGACCTCGATAGCAGTGTGTATGGCTTGACGTGTATCGTAGGTGTCGAGCAGCAATGTATAGCGATTATATGCTTCTGCCGTGGCCTCGAATGCCTCTTCCTCTGAGGCAAAGACCTCGACAAGCGCATCTGGAATAGTCCCCGTAGCAGGAAGGCGAAACACATAGGCTCCATAGAGCAACGATGTGCTTGCACAACCGCCGATGTACGAGGAACGCGCAACGGTCAATGGCTCCTGTGCACGACGGAAGGCGAATTCAGACACACGGCGAGGATGTCCCTGTTCGGCAGCATAGACGATACGCGAGGCTTTTGTGGCGATAAGCGTAGAGAGACCGATAGCCTGCAATAGTCCTGCCTCAAGCAGAATTGCCTCACGAAAGGGAGCAGTGACACGCATGATTGGCTCGTTAGGAAAAGCTATAGAACCCTCTGGCAAAGCCAATATCTCGCCTGTGAAACGCAGATTGGAGAGTTCTTCAAGAAAGCCAGCGTCATAATCACGGATACGGGCCAGAAACTCTAATTCCTCTGCTGAGTAGCGAAACGCCTGGACGTATTCTAACGCATCCTCAATTCCGGCGACAAGCATATAGGCGCCGCCAAAGGGTGCTTTTCGTGTGTAGAGGTCAAACGTGGTCAAGCCATTAATTCCGCTTCTCCACGCGATATATGCTGAGTCAGGGTGATACATATCTGTCATCAATCCTGCATGAAAACGTGGCGCACGACGATTCATCGGCTACTTCGCCTTTCTCTAAACAACAGTTAGTGTACATAGTACAATATTGGAAACGTTAATGTATAGTATATCATATGGGATGTGAAGCATGGTCTACCCCCTTTGGTGTGTGAAACCGTCCCTATAATATAGGAAACTGTAGGGGTCTAATTCCATTACACCCTGTTGGCGATTGATATTGTTGGAAGAAATGTTGCACCTGAAATAGAGGAATTCTTATGAATATTGTTGTTATCGGTAGCGGTTTTGGTGGCCTAACGGCGGCTATTCGTTTGCAAGCGCAAGGACATAGCGTAACGATGCTTGAGAAGCGTGATAAGGCAGGGGGTCGCGCGTATGTCTACGAGCAGGATGGCTTTGTCTTTGATGGTGGTCCGACAATTATCACGGCACCGTGGCTCATACATGATTTATTCTCACTCTGCGGCAAAAAGACGGAAGACTATGTAACGCTTGTGCCAATCAGTCCTTTCTACAACATTCGTTTCCAGGATGGCTCGGTGTTTCACTACAGTGGGGACCGTGAGAACAATATCCGTCAGATACGCGAATTCAACCCGGACGATGTTGAGGGCTACCTGCGCTTCGCTAAAGCTGCTGAAGAGGTGTACAAGACGGGTTTTGAACTGATCGACCAGCCATTCTTGAATTTCTCTGACATGATGAAAGTCGCGCCAGACCTCGTGCGCTTGCAGTCGCAAAAGTCAGTTGCGGGCTTTGTGAACCAGTATATTCAGGATGAGAAACTGCGTCAGGTTTTTAGCTTCCACCCCCTGCTCATCGGTGGCAATCCCTATCAGAGTACCTCTATTTATGCGCTTATTCACGCATTGGAGCAGAAGTTTGGCGTGTGGTTCGCGATGGGCGGTACGGGTGCGCTAGTTCGTGCGCTAGTTCAGCTTTTCGAGGATATCGGCGGCAAATTTCAACTCAATACCGAAGTATCCGAAATTGTTATTGACGAGAAGACGAGACGTGCTAAGGGTGTGCGCATAGGCGCGAATGAGTTTGTGCCAGCCGATGCCGTTGTCAGCAATGCCGATGTTGCTTATACCTATCTTAATATGATACCCGCTCGTTTTCGACGTAAGAATACCGATAGAAGAATCAAGGGTATTGAGTATGCAATGTCGCTGTTTGTGATTTACTTCGGCACAAACCGCAAGTATGAGCATATCGCGCATCATGAAATTCTGATGGGGCCGCGCTACAAAGGCTTGCTAGATGATATCTTCAAGCATAAGAAGCTTGCCGAAGATTTCTCGCTCTACCTGCATCGTCCTACCGCAACGGATGCCTCTCTTGCACCGGAGGGATGTGACAGCTTTTATGTGCTCTCTCCTGTGCCACATCTTGGAGGAGATACCGATTGGACAACGATGGCAAAGCCCTATCGCGACTCAATTATCGGCTATCTCGAAGAACGCTACCTGCCGAATTTGTCGCAGCATATCGTCTCTGAGCACTACATTGACCCATTGCACTTCCGCGATACGTTGAACAGCTATCTAGGCAGTGCCTTCTCGGTCGAGCCGCTTTTGACGCAATCGGCGTGGTTCCGTCCTCATAATCAGAGCGAGGATATTCCCAATCTGTATCTGGCGGGAGCGGGAACACATCCTGGTGCGGGTCTGCCGGGAGTCATGAGTTCAGGTAAAATAGTGGCGGATATGATTGGTGTAAGCCGTTCGATGAGGGAGCAGTTCCCGCTCGCCTCTATTAGCACGATCAGCTAAACAAATTCCAGTATTTTCTTCTAAAGTTGAGGAATATTGAACTTTTATGTTCCTCAACCGTGACAATTTTGTGCTTGCTGGCGTATATTATATAGAAGCTAACAAGCGTAGATGTCTGAGGAGAAATCGAATGGATAGTTCTCTTCGTGCTTTGTTACAAGAATTAGAGGAGGCGGGGCGGCAAAATGACGCCTCGGAGCAGGAGCGCCGTAACAAGATGCTTAACCTTGAGCCTGAGACGGCGCATTTGCTCAGTATCCTCGTGCGTACTGGT
Source organism: uncultured Ktedonobacteraceae bacterium (assembly GCA_964247355.1). Taxonomy (GTDB): domain Bacteria; phylum Chloroflexota; class Ktedonobacteria; order Ktedonobacterales; family Ktedonobacteraceae; genus JBBQVS01. Next base: position 6,834 of record CAXTUE010000107.1, read on the forward strand.
CGCAGACAGCATCTTCTGGAAATTGGTACCTCAAACGGCTATAGCACAATCTGGTTGGCGTGGGCGACACACGCATGTGGGGGTCATGTAACCAGCATTGACCGCGAGCAGCACAAGCAGCAATTAGCCGATGCAAACCTACGCCGTGCCGGTCTGCGCCAGTATGTTGATCTCATATGTGGTGATGCGACTGAGGTCGTTGCAAACATTTCTGGTCCTTTTGATTGTGTCTTTTTTGACGCTGATCGCTTTAGTGCTCCTGCTCAATTAAAGCTGCTTCTCCCTAAACTTACCCCGGATGCATTCATCCTTGCGGACAATGCACTTTCTCATCCTCAAGAAATTGCGGAGTACTTAACCACGTTGGACACACTACAGGTGTTCGACTCTCTTGTTGTTCCTATTGGGAAAGGCTTAAGCGTAGCGTATAGAAGTGTTGAAGAGTGAGTTTCTAGCTAGAGGGTTCTCTTGACAAAGGAGTCACTGCTATGTCTGGATTGCATCGTTGGACAACTATTGGTCTTGCCACCTCCACCGGCTTATTAGGTCTCACTGTTACCAGTGGTTTAGGTATTCTTGTGCATCGCTTTGTAAGTGAGTTCTCGCGTCCACATGCGCTCCTGGACGAATCGGTGTTTCGTTTGGATATGCCACATGATGTCGTAGAACCTTCACTCTCCTGTCAGCATGCCCTTCTCTTTCAGGTCAGTGATGGTACGATATTGCGTGGTGACTTCTGGGCGCAACCCCAACCTGCTCCGACCGTTGTGCTATGTCATGGCTATCGTATTAATCGTCATGTTCTGCGCTCAAGTGCCGCTCAAGAGTATGGTCTAGGGTTTAATGTGCTCATCTTCGATTTTCGTGGGCATGGCGATAGCGATAGTGTATTGACCAGTGGCGGCAATGCCGAGGTGCGAGACCTTGAGGCGGCGATAGAGGTCGCGGCACGGCAACCAGAAACGCTGCCAGGGAAGGTCATCGTGCATGGGTTTTCTATGGGAGCAGCAGTCGCGCTTCTCACACCACCAAGTCCACATGTCGCGGCCATTATTGCTGATAGCCCCTATGCGCGCTCAGATGATGTCATGCGCCACATCGTACAGTATCAAATGACACGTGAGATACGGCGTTGGCCGTGGCTCTTGCGTTATCTCAATTCTCTGTTTCCTGCGTTTGTCTGGCTAATCACCTCACTAGGATTTATCGCATTTCGCATACGCTATGGATACGATGTTGTGGCACGCCCTGATACCAGCTTCAAGCGTTGGAAGAGACGTGCTAAAGCGGTTCTACAGCAGCATGATATTCCCGTTCTTCTAGTGCATTCAGAAGATGATGACTTGATTCCGATTAGCCATGCATACCAGATAGCTGCCGAAGCAAAGAACTGTGATGTTCCGCTAGAAACATACTTTGTCAAAGGTGGTACGCATTGTGGTGCCTATGGCGTAAATCCCCAGCAGTATAATCAGCGTGTACGTGCATTTCTCCTGAACAATTTAGGAGATAACTTTCCAGCATCTTTTGGCGATATCGCCTGAAATTCTGCCAAAAGCCCTTGCATCTTTTTCCGCTTTTGGGCATACTTACAGGAGAGCGTAAAAAAGTTTGTAGAGTGTACAACGTGTTATAGTCTTTTGCAGCATGTTTGGGAAGTGATTTAGGAGAGAAGATTTGCTGTCGCCAGATGATATCACGAAGACAACGGATGCAGTTGAGCAGAGTTCTCGTACATTTGACTATCGTAATGTGTTAAGCGAACGTAGACAGAATATTCTGCAGCAGAAGCAGATCGAGAAGGAAACCGATTCACTTCCAGTGGTCAAAGCTGATATCTCGGAGCATAGTGGGCCTTCTGCGAAAGTTGCGTGGCGGCAGGTGATACAGCTACGCGAAGAGAACCGGCACCTGCGCCACCAGCTTGATGAGACAAGAGGCGAGATGCAGCGTCTACTAGTGGCGTATACTCAGCTTCAAAGCAACTTTGAACGTGAGATTGCCGCCATTCATAGCGGACAGGCGCAAGAGTTAGAGCACTATCAGGTTCACTTACAAGAAGCGACGAATGAGCGCAACCGTCTGCAAGAGTCGTACAAAAAGATGGAGCACCGCTACCAGGAACTCTATGCCAACTTTCAGCTAGCCGTGGATGAAGAGGCAGAGCGTAAGTTGTCCGATGTAGCACAAACGCTGGTGCTCTCGCCCGACAAGGTAACGACGGTGCTGCCTAGCGAGGCGATGAAGACCATCGAATTTCACGTCAATCAGGCGAAAACGAAGCAGCTTGTCGAAGCACAGTACCTGACGGACGAGGTACACCGCATCACTGTACACCTGGAACAAGAGCAGGCACAGGTGGAAGGGGAGCGACAAAACCTGTTGCGTATGCAAAATTCTGTGCGAGAGCAAGCCGAGTTGCGTCAGAAAACGCTGGAAGCACATCTTCGTGCGCGCTGGACAGCAGCACTCGCATTTGTGACGCTTGGAACACTTGTAACGCTCGTTATCCTGCAATACCTGTTCCTCTTTCTCTTTCATGTGCATGTCGAGCTTGCGCTTACCTTCTCGCTTATCGCCCCCATCGTCGTATGCGTTCTTGCCGCTATCGTCTTCTCCGGCCCGCTTACTGTCATGCGACATCACTATACCAGCGCGCCACATAAGAAAAAAGTGAAAAAGTAAAAGAAATGCGTATGTTAGCAGAAGAACTGTTGCCACTCGCTTCCTGGGCTTAGGAACAAGAACAAGGGAGACCTTCTTACTGGCGAAAGCAGCATCCAGAGGAAACCTAAGCTAAGTCCACAGCCTCCAATGAGAAGTCCAACGCGAAGTCCGAGAACTTCACCTGCAAGCCCGCCTAACAAAGCTCCAATTGGAAGTGTACCGACGCCGACGAAGAGTTGAGATGCATTGACGCGCCCAAGTAGGTGAGTCGGTGTAATTTGTTGTTTGAGGCTTTGTACATTGATGTTGAAGAGTGTATTGGAGATGCCAAATGTCAATGCTCCAAGTGCAATCAAGGAGAGCGTTATCGCCTGTGGTCCAGCCGCGAGTGGAATGAGCAACCAGCCTATACCGATGCCTGCTGCTGAAAGCAGAATTACTCTATTCACTGTAAGCTTACCTGTAATCCATGTGTTTGTCAATGCCCCAATCAGGCCACTGCAACTTGCGATGGCATACATGATGCCATAGAAGAGTGCGTTTAGACCAAGCGAGCGTGTAAAGTAGAGTACAAGTAGGGCTTGATAGAAGCCTCCGAAGAAGTTCATCGTGCCAGCAGACGCCATTATCGCACGCAGGATAGGGTTTTTTATGACGACCAAGATACCCTCACG
>CAXTUE010000107.1:10233-10944 GCA_964247355.1 uncultured Ktedonobacteraceae bacterium
TGTTCTTGCACATCGCTTGACTGTTTTTGTACGCGTATAGCAAACAGGAATGTTGCTGATAGCAAAAACGAAATTGCGTCAACGATAATTGCAAACGGGGCAGTAAGAACTTGAATCAAGATGCCTGCTATTCCTGGTCCCGCTATCTGTGAGAGCGTGTTGCTTACCTCAATTTTGCTATTGCCCTCAACCAACTGCCCGTGCTCTACCAGAGATGGTAGGAAGGCACCATAGGCAATGTCAAAGAGCAGAGTGAGGAAACCAACCAGGAATGCTATCACATAGAGATAGTTTACACTTAATAGACCAAGCAGTGCTACAACTGGAATAGAGCCAAGCAGTAGAGCACGTCCGATATCAGCCGTTATCAGAAGCGGGCGACGTGGTAAGCGATCTACCAGTACTCAAAGAAAGAGTGCGCCGAGCAGGTTAGGAATATTTTCCGCCGCCGCTAGAATACCCATTTGAGCAGGAGTGGCGTGCAAGATGAGGGCGGCAATAAATGGTAGTGCAAGAAATGTCACTTGCGAACCAAACAGTGAAATGGTCGATCCTGTCCACAGCTTAACGAAGTTGGCATGTTGCCAAAGACCTTGTAGGCGTAAACGTCTAAACATATTGAAGTTTTCTCCATAAAAAGATGCTATCTTGAACAGTAGATACGTGTAGTGTAGGAAAGCATCTTTATGGGGAGGGGCACGGGCACAAGAA
>CAXTUE010000108.1:0-10926 GCA_964247355.1 uncultured Ktedonobacteraceae bacterium
GAAATCAATAAATCTCGTTCTGAATATGGAGCTGCATTTCTCCATAACGGGGCAAGATTTGTGGACGAACATAAAGCTCATGCCACACGATGGGATTTCGCCCGTCTCTATCACGCTCTGAGTGGCTCGGTGCAGTTCTGTATTGCGGGGAGCACGAAAGACCCCTATGAACCCCGACAGATTACAGCGGCACGCATGCGGCTTGGTGCCGCTGGTCTTGATATTCGGATGTTTCCTGGTGGACATCTCATCACCTCGGAGCATCCAGACCTGCTCGCTGCTGTCATCCACGAGCGTACCTTGGCATGGCACCAGCCATAGGACGAGTGCCATATACGATGATCGAGGAGGTGACACAAACCGCCTATGAGCAGTATGCCACAGTTATGCCTGAGCCATTCTGGGAGATTTACTGGCAGCATATGTTGACAACACTCAAAGAGAAAGGGCTGGTAGAACGTATCGTTGCAGAGGATACTACTGGTATTGTCGGCAGTGTCCTCCTGTACCCACCTCTCGCACATGCCTACGATGGTGTAACAGTCAATACCCCTACCCCAGAGGTGCGTTTGTTGGCAGTGGTGCCGAAAGCTCGTGGTCAAGGAGTTGGAGCCGCTCTAATGGATGAATGTGTGCGACGAGCACGTCTTATGGGAACAACACAGCTTGGATTACATACGATGGAGGTGATGCAAGCGGCGATGCATATATATGAGCGTATGGGTTTTGTGCATAACCCCGCTCTAGATTTTCGTCCGACGGAAGGGGTTGTTGTAAAAGGATACCTCCTTCGCCTCAAGGAGGATTGATATAGCGCGTCCTTTCTTTTAGAGATAATCAGTGAACCCGCAAGATCACTTTCACTGCATTATGAGTAAATCAAGCGGGCGTCGCGGTATACAAAATGCTTAGCTCGTTCGCCTGTGTACGTGTGCTGACAGCGCAATAGGTAAACCCTGCTGGCAAGTCAGATACATTGAACTGTATTTGCTGGTTGATCTGGTTTTCGTAGTTTTGGGCAAAGTTTGTCACGGGAATATCGCCAAAGTCTGCGTGAATCAGGTGAACTCGTGGTTGGCAGGATTGCGTATATGCTTGCAGAGTGAGTGTAAAGGGTCTTGTAACGCTGACAACGAATAGATTGAAGTGATCTTGACCACTTATTTGTATCTGGCTGTCGTTTGTTAGTGTTACCTGCAGATTACTAACATCACCCACCATACCCGCCGATTTTATATTCTTCGATACTAGTTGTGTTAGATACGCACTGCTCACTTGCACGGATAGGGAAGAAGGGTGTGAGGATGCTGGTGTTTGAATGAGTGCTCTATCGTGAGCACCAAATAGTATGTAAAACAGGGTTGCCAGAACTCCCAGTAGTATTCCCAATACCAAAATCAGGAAAGCGAGTAACGGATTTCCTCTCCGTACCCTTATTGTCTGTGGTTGCACTGGAGCATTCTTGTTCGTTCCAGGAAAACGCGATCCCCTTGTTACGGGTTCTGTTGGTGCGTCGTGATGCGAATCCATGCACTTTTCTCCAATATTCTCTAGTCTAGCATATAATACTTCTCAGCTTATCTCTATGCAAGTGGACAAAAGTACTTGTTGCATTGCCTATTTTCTTTACTTGTTTCTCCAGTAGGCATTTATCAAATGTTTTTTGTACAAAGTATACAAAAGCAATAAGATATTTTCTCACAAAATATCCATAGCATCCCATCTATTTTGCGTCATATGATACATAAAAGTAAAACACACAGCGCAGTCTGTCGGTTTTATATGCCTTTATTTATGCAGACTAGCCAAAGAGTGCAATGCGTGCTCACAGATCTAGCAATGGGGCTGGAAGTAGTGAAACAGGAGAATAGAATACATGACACCTGAAGAAGTCCTCCAATTTGCCAAAGACAACAGCGCGAAAATGGTTGACCTCAAGTTTACTGACCTGCCTGGGTCCTGGCAACACTTTAGCGTTCCAGCACACGAACTGAAAGCGTCGAGCTTTGTCGAAGGGTTCGCTTTCGATGGTTCCAGCATTCGCGGTTTCCAGAGTATCAATGAAAGTGATATGGTCATTATTCCTGATGCAGAAACAGTCATGATGGACCCATTCACAACCATACCTACGTTGAGTCTAATCTGCGATATTGGTTTTCCTGGTCCTGCAGGCGCGAAAAAGCCCTATACGCGTGATCCGCGTTATATTGCCAAGAAAGCGGTTGAGTACCTGCGCTCGACAGGTATTGCGGACACCAGCTATATGGGTCCAGAAGCTGAGTTTTTTGTCTTCGATAGTGTGCGTTATAGTTCTACAATGAATACGCAATATGTCGAAGTGAACTCCGATGAGGCGCACTGGAATAGCTCTCGCGACGGAGCACAAAATCTTGGACACTTGATGCGCGTCAAAGAAGGCTACTTCCCTGTTGCACCGAACGACACTTTGCAAGACCTGCGTAGCGAAATGGCTCTCTTACTTGAAGAACTCGGCGTTCCTATTGAGGCACAGCATCATGAAGTTGGTGCTCCAGGACAATGTGAGATTGATATGCGCTTCAATACCTTACTCAAGAGCGCGGACAATATCATGCTGTACAAGTATGTCGTCAAGAACACAGCGCGCAAGTATGGTAAGACAGCGACATTTATGCCTAAGCCAGTCTTCGGTGACAATGGCTCCGGTATGCATGTCCACCAGAGTCTATGGAAAGACGAGAAGCCTCTCTTTTATGCGGAAGACGGCTATGCGTATCTTTCGCAAATGGCACGTTACTACGTTGGGGGCATACTCACACACGCACCGGCATTACTTGCTATCGCGGCACCAACGACAAATAGCTACAAGCGCCTCGTCCCCGGTTATGAGGCTCCTGTCAATCTTGTCTTCTCATCGGGCAATCGTAGTGCGGCAGTACGCGTACCAAAGACGTACACGCCACCGGCCAAACGCATTGAGTTCCGTTCGCCAGACCCAAGTGCAAATCCATACTTGCTCTTCGCGGCTCTCCTTATGGCCGGACTTGACGGCATTAAAAATCAGATTGATCCAAGCGAACACGGCTTTGGGCCGGTCGACAAGAACCTCTACGAGATGGCACCAGAAGAACTTCGCGAAATTCGCTCGGTTCCAGGCTCACTTGAAGAGTCGCTGTCAGCACTCGAAGCCGATCACTCATTCCTGCTCGAAGGTGGCGTCTTTACCGATGATCTCCTTCAAAGCTACATCGAGTTCAAACGAGGTCAATCAGACGAAGTTCGTCTACGACCCGCTCCAATCGAGTTCGGTATGTACTACGATGTATAACTGAACGCACTCCTTTTGGTGAGTAGCAAAAGAGGAAAGACGCAAAGAATTCTTTGCGTCTTTCCTCTTTTGCTACTCGTTATTTTGCCTACCATGTTCGTCATACCTCTTTGAAACAGCAGGCACAAAAAATGTGTTATATTTATGTAAACACTCAACATTGTTGTTGCGTTTGTTCACAAGCTGCACAAGAGAGACGAAATCATGCAACCACTTACAGATAGCTATGGAAGACGCATCAAAAGTATGCGCATCTCAGTCACCGACAAGTGCAATTTTCGCTGCACCTACTGCATGCCCGCAGAGGGACTCCCCTGGCTCAAAAAATCCGATATCCTTTCCTATGAAGAGATTTTGCGCTTTACACGCGTCGCTGTTAGTCTCGGTATTGAACAAATTCGACTGACAGGTGGCGAGCCTCTTGTGCGCCGCGACTTACCAGAGCTAGTTCAACAACTTCATGCTATTGACGGACTACGAAGCTTGAGCCTCACAACAAATGGTATCCTTCTCAAACAACAGGCTAAAGCACTCGCCGAAGCGGGCCTCACCCGTGTCAATGTGAGTATGGACTCGCTTCTGCGCGAGAAATTTGCTCAATTAACACGCCGAGATCAGCTTGATCGCGTCTTAGAGGGACTGGAAGAGGTTGAGAAGTATCCCTCAATTGCTCCAATCAAGATAAACGCTGTGGCTATTCGTGGTTATAGTGAGGATGAAGTACTTGATTTTGTACGCTTCGCGCGCAACAAATCCTATGTTATGCGCTGGATTGAGTTTATGCCACTCGACGCAGATCAGGCATGGCGTAAAGAAGACATTCTTACGGGCGGTGAGATTCAAGCAATTATTGAAGCAGAATATGGTTCACTCGTAAAAATCACTTCAGGCGACCCCTCAGAAACTGCGCGCCGTTATACATTTAGTGATGGTATTGGTGAAGTTGGCTTTATCAATCCAGTAAGCGAGCCATTTTGCTCTACATGTGATCGCATTCGCATTACAGCAGATGGTCAATTGCGTACCTGCCTTTTCGCGACTGAGGAAACCGATATACGTGCTGTTCTCCGCTCAGGAGCGGATGATAATGCTCTTGTGACTACGTTACAACAAGCAGTATGGAAGAAAGAGCTAAAACATTATATCGGAGATAAACGCTTCAAACATGCAAGTCGTAGCATGTCAATGATCGGCGGCTAGACAAAAACAAACAGAAACATTCTATTTGACTACCACTTCGAGTCTCACCTGTAATTGCGACTATATCAATACAAAAGGTAAAGTTACTAGAAAACAGGATACTCGTTGTTATAGTCAAATAGATTTTTGTTTATGTGACCACTTCCCATATCTTACTTAGGACAAAGGGCTTTCAGGGCGATGCCTAGGCTGTGTAGCCCTACGGCATATACAAATTATATGCTGAGTTTAACTGTCTATGCCAAGAGTGAGTTGTCATGATAGTAACTCGTTGGTAAACAGTCCCAAGAATGCTCATATGCAGTATCAACACAGGGCTGGTTAGTCGAAAGGTCTGACCGTACATCAGGACAAGACCAGAAAGAGGGACCCGTGATATACGATGAGGGTGATTTGCTGACAGTGCGAGAGGTCGCGAAACAGCTACGAGTCGATGATACAACGGTACGACGTTGGATCAAGAATGGAGTACTTGAGGCGATAACACTTCCCCACAGAGGCGCGCGACAAGCATATCGTATTCGTAGGTCGACATTAGACAACCTCCTTGCGCCCCCACCAGAACCAACAGAAAACGAGTAGTCAGGAAACACATAACCTGTTAGACTGTAGACATAGAAAAAAGCATCTAGTCTATTTGGAGGTTTCTATGTCTACAGTTAATAGCGAGGCAGTGTTTCAGGAGTTGCGAGGAGTTACACAGGCCGGCTTTGCCACTCTGCACTCGGAGGTACATCAATCGCCGGGAGGTGTATCCTATTTGCGCAAGCCTGGAATTGTTACGCTTGCGCGCCCGACAGTGCAGGTGGCTGGATTGACAGGTTTCTTGCAAGGTTTTGACTCCTCATTGCATTTTTCAGAATACATAGACGATCCCACATCTCTACCTGATGGTGCTCAGTTGTGCAAAATAGCGGGTCAGGTCTGCTATATGAGCTTTGGGCGTATGCGTTCAATGAATGCACAGGCCAAACGCTACTTCGATAATCTTAAATCCTCCGGTCACGGCTCCGTCTTTGAACACGCGAACTATAGCCTCCTCTTCTATGGTATTTCGCGCAGTGTGACCCATGAGCTTATCCGACACAGGAGTGGACTTGGATATTGCCTTACAGGAGATACCCTTATCTACAGCCCTAGACAAGTTGGTGGAAAACCAAATGGAACGAAGAAACGTCGTTTAGATGACCTTTATGCAATGACAAAAACGCATCATGGTCGTTGTAGGAGTAAACTACTTCGTCTTCGTTGTCTTGATGAGCAAACAGGTACATTTACTACTGGTAAAGTAACGTCTATTGTATGCTCTGGAATAAAACCCGTTTTCACAGTAAAGCTTGCTGACGGAAAAAGTGTTACAGCAACAAAAGAGCACCGTTTTTTAACTAAAGATGGTTGGAAACCGCTCAAGGATGTTGTAGGAAATCTTTCCGTATCTCCATCAGGTCTCGCAATTTACGAGAAGTCGGATGCAGAAATCATGGTAAACGGACAATCCATGTATAAAGATCGAGATTGGTTACAGGAACACTATATAACTAAAGGTTTATCGCACGAGGATATGGCTTCTATAGCAGGTGTTTCTAAGCATACAATACATGCGTGGATAAGAAAACATGGTTTACAAAAACCGTTAGGCTCATGGACTATTGGGGTTTCTTCATGGAATACAGGAAAGCGAGACAAAGCTAAGGTAGCGTTCAGCGAAGAGAGGCGGACAAAAATTAGCGAACATATGAAAGGGGAGAAGAATCATCAATGGAAAGGAGGTATAACGCGAAAGAGTATGGTAGTAAGAAGGAACGTAGAGAAACTCCGTTTGGATATCTATGTCCGTGATAACTACACCTGTCGTCTTTGTGGAAAAAATAGTAACAAGCTAACCATTCATCATATCTTGCCAATTTGGGCAAGGGTTGATCTTGCATCTGAACCAGACAACTTAGTAACGCTTTGCCGCTCCTGTCATCTCAAAGTGAATCGTCACGAAGAAGAATACATTGAGATATTCGGCAGAAAGCAAGAAGAACTAAACGGGGTCGCACGTCCTCTGGAAAGAAAACCTCAGCTTATTCCAAAGTCAGTAAAAATCGTATCAATCGTCTATGCTGGCGAACAAATGACTTATGATATTGAGATGGAGGCTCCAAACCACAACTTTGTGGCGAATGGCATCGTTACACATAATTCCCAACTAAGTCAACGTTACGTTGGCGGTCGTACACTTCGCTTCGTTGAGCGACCAGAATATCAGGATGACGACTTGCTCCATAACCAGTTCTTGCAACGTATAGACCGAGCGGCAGACGAATATGCCACGATCACAAATCGACTCTTAGAAATGCAAAAGTCAGGAACTAGCATTCTTTCGGCGGATGCGAAGACGGACCTGCTCAAGAAAGTGCGACAAAGTGCGCGCTCTGTGTTGCCAAACGAAACGGAGACGGTGATTGTTGTCACGGGCAATGTACGTGCATGGCGGCACATTATTGAAGAGCGAGCCAGTGCACATGCCGAGGTCGAGATACGTGAACTCGCGGTACGCGCATTCCTCTGTTTACAACAGGCTGATCCTGTTCTTTTTGACGACTACACACTGGAGCAGCTTTCCGATGGGACCTATATCGTCAAAACAGAGTTTGTGAAGGTGTAGACAAGCTATTCCAAATGCCGTCGGTACAATTGCATACCGCTTTGTCTTTGTTGCTCTACTGCCTGCATCTCGCATTTTTCCGCCAGGCGTGAGGTAGTTGTGTTACGGATGGGAAGTAGAGCTTCAAAGTAGACGGGGATACCTTCTTGTTCGGCCTCGAACTCGAAATCTGCTGCCAATATTCGTGCTCGATTTAACGCACCCACGAGCAGAAGGCGACTAGCACCACGCTGCCGATGTTGTGGATGGACGGTGCCTTGACAAAGGAAATGATATGCTTCTGAGTTCTGATAAAGTGTTAGCAGTGTGTAGCCGACAATTTCGCCTTCAAGACCATCGAGTGTTCCTGCTTGCCCCCATGTGTTGAGTTCATCATCGTCATCGGTAATCACAAAGACATTTGCACGTGCATCTGTTTCCGATTGAGTAAGCTGTCTTTCTATCGACACTTCAGGACCAGGTACATCATAGCCATCAATCCGTGCTGCCGATTGCTGAATCTGTACAAGTGTTGGTAAGTCTTCTGGTCGATAATTTCTTATACGCATACTTACATACTTTCCCTATGGGTATGTCATACATAACAACATTGTGATACGCGGTCAGTATATGTATCCGCGACACGCTCCCTCGTTGCTGGCAGGATTGATTCGCGCGGGTCTGCTCCGTCTCGACGTGCTCTCGGCCCGTACCTTTCCGCTCGAAGAGGTAAATTCAGCGATTCATTATGCACACGATCACGGAGGTGCCTTTCAGCTGACTGTGCTGACACCATAGCTTGCCTTTGTCAATTTGGAAAGGTAGAGTTCCAACTTAGGGGCTAGAAAACAAAGTAATTCTGGCCCCCAAACTGCTGACTCTACTGGTCTACATTTAATGAATAGTTAGTCTACACTCCTTGCTAGCCTCAGTGTCTAAAGATTAATACCACCCGACACTTCGATGCGCTGGCCGTTGATCCAGCGAGTATCGTCAGAGAGTAGAGATGCGACAATGGGACCGATGTCTTCGGCTTGACCAACGCGACCGAGTGCTGTCTGTGAAGCTATTTGTTGGTTAACTGCTGCATTATCACGAACCATGCCGCCTCCAAAGTCTGTTGCGATGGCACCAGGAGCGATCACATTGACGCTAATACGTCGCTCACCAAGTTCAAGTGCCATGTAGCGAGTGAGCACCTCGATTGCCCCCTTCGCGGCGGCATAGACACTCATACCAGGGTTAGAAAAGCGTGCGAGTCCAGACGAGATGTTGATGATGCGTCCACCATCAGCTATTAAGGGAAGCAATGTTTGCGTGAGGAAGAAGACACCCTTAAACTGGACATTGATTAACTGGTCAAATTGCTCTTCGGTCGTCTCAGCAAACGATGCATAAATGCCAAAGCCAGCATTATTCACCAGGAAATCAAAATTCTCCCTGTTCCATGTCTGTTTGAGTTGCTCCTTCACTGTGTCTTTAAAGGTCGTAAATGCCTTTGTATCGGATGTATCAAGCTGCAGAGCAACGGCTTTACGACCAAGTTTTTTGATTGATGCGACGACCGCTTCTGCCTCCTCCTGTTTACTGTTGTAGGTCAGAATAACGTCCTGTCCTTTTTCAGCAATGCTCATTGCCATAGCTTTTCCGAGTCCACGGCTTCCGCCTGTGATAATTCCAACGGTCATAAGTCAGCCTTCCTTTCGAGAAGATGTTTCATTGTTCGTTAATAATTTGCTTTCGTAGATCAGAGTTGATCAGGTCTATTTCTCTCATCTTTACATCATCGCCATGTTGAACAGCTTGCCAATAGGCAACCTTCAGTTCAAGATAGCGAAGATGCCTTTGCTTCTGCGCTATTTCTTGCTCCAGCATTTTTCTCTGCTCCTCGAAGAGTTCGAGTTGTCGATTAGCGGCGACGTTTCCCTCTTTGAGAAGGGCAGAGTACGTTCGCATGCCATCAATCGACATACCTGTTGCTCGCAGGCATGCCAGCATCTCGATGTTCTGGACCTCTTCGGCAGTATATCTACGATGACCACTGCTGCTGTCTCGCTTTACACTGTCGAGCAAACCAATCCGTTCATAGTAGCGGAGTGTATGTTCGCTGAGACCACTTCTCTGAACCACTTCCTGGAGCGTAAAGTGGAGAGGAGTTTTTGTTTGTGTGTGTGACATAGAGATAGTATGCACTACCTAGAGTGCTCTAGGTCAAGAGTTTAAAGGACCTTTTTAAAATTGGTCCATAAATTTCTTTACAGTGTTATACAGAGGAATGAATACCATACGAAATGATATAATTCAGGAATGATTATTGTCCAGTAGTTATTGAGAGTATACATTTACCCCTAGCATCAGCACAAAGGAGCTTTATCTTGACCAGCGTCACTAACCTCACACACGTACAACGTATCCGCCAGGATTTGCCCGCCGCAACGTCGCGTATCTATCTTAACAATGGCACATTTGGTCCGATGCCAACGCATGTAGTACAAGTGATGCAGGAACGCCTGCACTATGAACTACAGAATGGGCGACTGGGCACAGAGTCATTCGAGAAAATGATGGGTGTATATGCCGAGGCGAGAACGCGTGTTGCACACCTGCTGAACGCGGATGTGCAAGAAATCGCGCTTACCGACAGTACGGGCGATGGCATGAACGTTGTGAGCTATGGTCTTAACTGGCGCGAAGGCGACGAGGTTGTTACGACCAATCATGAACATATCAGCGCGTTGGCTCCTCTCTACCAGATTCGTGATCGTTTTGGGATCGTTATTCGCGTGGCTGATCTTGGGCCAAAGGCAGATCGTTCCGCGCTTGAAGTCATAGAGCCACTTGTCACTCCACGCACACGAATGATTGTCCTGTCGCACGTCACCTGGACCACCGGGGCGGTGCTTGATGTAGCTGAGGTGACACGTTTTGGACGAGCGCACAACATTCCAGTCCTGGTTGACGGTGCACAATCGGCGGGAGACATTGCGCTTGATTTTAAAGCACTTGATGTGGATTTCTACGCTATTCCTATGCAGAAATGGCTTTGCGGGCCTGATGGAACCGGAGCATTGTATGTCAATCGTAAGTCGCAACAGTATATTACTCCGACATACGTTGGCTACTGGTCCGTCAAGCATGAAGAGGGTGTAGAGTGGCAACTTGAGGATTACGCGCAACGCTTCGAGCTTGGGGGACGCCAGACGGCAGCGTTAGCGGGACAAGCTGCGGTGCTTACATGGATGGAAGAGACCGTTGGCTATAAATGGCTCTTTGAACGCATTCACACGCTCAGTGATTACGCATACAATGCGCTTCAACGTATTCCACGCTTAGAAATGCTCACGCCGCACGTGGGTACGAGCGGGCTTATCGGGTTTACACTTGGAGATATCAATGTTACAGAGGTAGTACAGAAGCTTCACGATGAGCATACTATCTACATCCGCAACATTCCATCGACAAACTCGCTACGCGTTTCTACTGGCTTTTACAATACTGAAGAGGAAATCGACATACTTGTGCAAGCACTAGCCGCACTATAGTGGCTGAAAAAGCAGATGCACTGATGGAGCAATGCGCGCATTGTTCCATCAGTGCATCTGCTTTTTCAGCCATCAAAAAACCACCTAGCGTGGGCGGGTGAGACGGCAACTTCTTATTTTCCCGTGGGGCTGCCCCCAAAGTATCGTCAGAGCTGAAGAGCTTAACTTCCGTGTTCGGGATGGGAACGGGTGTACCCTCTTCGCTATAGTCACCAGCTCACCTGCACATGCAGGTGGTTTCTCTT
>CAXTUE010000109.1:0-10899 GCA_964247355.1 uncultured Ktedonobacteraceae bacterium
ATCTGATCCTAGAGTCATCTCTACTGTACTATAAGTAATAGAGCTAATAGGCAGTTCAGTTACGGCTCCAGTAGGAGTGATGACGCCCATCTTTTTGGAGTTGTACTCGGTGAACCACAGGTTGCCATCAACTCCCTGTATAATTGTGAAAGGCTCACTCCCTGATGTGATGCCCTGGGTAAACTCAGTTATCACTCCTGTAAGCGTGATACGTCCGATGCGATCCTGCTCCTCGGTGAACCATAGGTTTCCGTCTGGCCCTGCAACAATATTGTTAATCGTGCTACCTGACGTGATGCCTGAACTAAACTCGCTTACCACTCCTGCTGGTGTGATAAATCCAACTTTGGCAGCATTCCCTAATGCGAACCATACATTGCCGTCCGGTCCCAGGGTCATGGACTTAATATTACCTGTGGCTGAAGCAACGGGGTATTCCGTGATGGTGCCTGTGGGCGTGATCTTGCCAATCTTGCCGCCATTGCCTTGTTCGCCGAACCACAGGTTGCCGTCAGCTCCCGCCACAATGCTATATGGATTACTGTTGGCGGTAGTAAGGGGATACTCGGTGATCGTGCCCGCTGTGGTGATCTTGCCAATCTTATTTCCACTGTCCTCGACAAACCACATATTGCCATCGGGGCCTTTTGCCATGCCATAGACACCACTATTTGCTGTGGGAATGGAATACTCTGTGGCAACGCCAGAGGGCGTCACTTTGCCAATCATGTTTGTGTAGTTCTCAGCAAGCCAGATGTTTCCATCGGGTCCCGCCGCCATAAATCTACTATCATACGCTCCAGTGAGACTCGTCTTGAACTCGGTACAGCTATAGGAACCCGTGAAGCCGACGACATCGGTTCCTCCCTGAATACTTCCGCTCAAGCTGAAGTACATAGGACGTTCGGCCACGAACACAGTGCCTGCTGTCGTCGTTTGTATATGCATCGACACTTGATAGCCCTGGTAGTTGTCGCCTTTTTGCACCAGATGCTGTAAGACCAGAGCGGTCACATCGAGAGTCGAGCGGCTCTTAGCCTTGACCAGCACATTCTGGGTGTAGGTATGTCCGTTCTCGTTGTTTATGCTGACCGCTAGCGTCTCATCGGTGGCCATCGGGTTTTGCAGGGTGAGCCACTCGTTGTAGCCTGCGTTGGTGTAGCCTTCGGCAAAGTTGGCGGCGGTGGTGGCGGCTTGCATTGTGCCCTGCACCTCGGAGCCTCCTGTTGCCATCGTTGTAACGCTCGTTCCTGGTATTGTGTGGGTATAGTGGAAGAACATTTGTCGCTCCACGACCAGGCTCGCGCTGGTGGCGGTGACTTCTGCCGACACCTCAGGAGTGGTGACACAAGGAATGACATCGCAGGTGCCGGTGGGCTGCGCATTGGCACTATTGACATCAACGGGCACTTGCGAGTAAGCCGGAACAGGGACGGTTAGCGTCTGGTGATGCGTGTTCTGGTATTCCAGCGTCACCGTTGCTGTTGTCGCTGCATTGGTTAGGTTGGAGAGTAGCAAGTTCTCCTGAGACTGCCCGCCAGTGTAGCCTTCAGCAAAGAGCCAGTCGTTGGAGAGCGATTGGGCACCGACGACGGAAGCGGCACTTGTGACCGTTCCTGCTACCTCTGCTTGTACATTGTGCATGTAGCTGGAGCGTTCGACCGCTACCATACTGCTCGATGTCACGATGGCGGCGACATGCGGATAGGGCAGGGTCCCTGGGTCAATGGTGCCGCGTGCTCCTGGGGCGATGTAGAGTTCTTGCACCCGCACTGGCCCCCCTTTGGCATAGTAGGCCACGGTAATCGTGGCTGTATCAGTGGGGGAGGGATTAAGTACGCTCAGAGAGGAGCGTATAAAGGAGGATGCACCAGCGAGTGCGGGTACATCGGCAAAGTAGAAGCTTTCTCCCAAACTGGTGGTGCCCATCACATCACTGCCACTTGTCACACCATGAAAATTGAAGTACATAGGGCGCTCTGCAACCACGCCTGCACACCCGGAGGTGAAGGGGATACTGACCTCTGCGGCTACCGGCATGCCGGGCTGCTGCATCTGATCGACTCCCAGGTCCTGGTTGACCGAGGCGGTGTAGCGACTGGCATGTGGAATGCTCACCGTTCGGACATTCAGAGGCTTGCGAGCAGCAGGATGCTGTTTGGCCTGAGCGGAAGAAATATCTCCTTCGGGCAAATAGGAGATGGTGGCGGTACAATCGGTACTAGGATCGGGATTGCCGATGGTCAGGTACTCGCGAAAGCCATCACCGACGTGTCCATCGGCGAAATACCACGTTTTGCTGACACCTGTCGTTGTCGTCGCTGGCTTAGCAGCGTGTGCCGCTGAATGATGCGTCAAGAAACTTGACGCAATAAAACTGCCGAGAAGAGCAAGCAGCAGAAAACCGAACCCAAAGACTGTTCGTGTTCGTGCCGCTCCTTTCCTTAAAAGAAAAGACCTCATCAACGTATTCACCTCTACAAAAACATACTCGAACTATAAAAACAATACAGATTGGTCATAAAGAGAACTCCTTTGCTCTTCATATCAAAAGAGAATATATTTTACCTCTTACCCTCACTATAAAGGATAAACACAAGCGGTATATTTCTATCTAGTGTCTGTTCTTATAAATAAGATGAATGTCGCCGAGGAGCAGTAAAGACGGAAGATAGGAAATGATGAACTACTGGTGCGCTGTAAGCACACTAACCTAAAAATCCTCATCACTTGTGAAATCCTCAGTTCCATTGCTATAATAGCAAGGAAAATACAAGCAAAAGAGTATAAAAAATATATGAACAAGCACAATTGGTGGCAAACGCTGGCTCGTATCACGCTTTGGTCGCATGTGGTTGGTGTGGCAGGCTTTTACCTGTACGTGTGGCAACGCACATTGCCACGCGACGAGGACCGGCTCAAGAAACTGCCGTTACGCAAGAATATACCTGTATTAAGTGCTACAGAGCAGATGAAGGAGCCAACGGTCTCTATTATCGTGCCAGCACGTAACGAAGAAAACAATATTGCGCGCTGTATCCGCTCGCTATTGGAGCAGGATTACAGTCAGTTCGAGGTGATTGCTGTTGACGATGGCTCGACCGATGCAACGGGGAATATACTCGACGAGATAGCGCGTACGCACCCGCAGGGCAATCGGCTGTGGGTGTTGCGCTTACGGGATGAACTGCCCGCAGGCTGGGCGGGAAAACCGCATGCTTTGCACCGAGGTGTGCAGGAAGCACAGGGCGAGTGGCTACTATTCACCGATGCTGACACGTGGCATGCGCCTAACGCTCTTCGTTCTAGCGTTACACAGGCGGTACGCGAGAGTACAGACCTGTTCACCATTGGAACGCAGCAAGAGTTACCCAGCTTTTGGGAACGGGTACTGATGCCAATGGCCTATCTTGGCATCAGTATGCAGTATCCACCGCGACTGGTCAACGATCCTAAAAGCAAGGTCGCGGTTGCCAACGGTCAATATCTACTTATTCGCAAAGTTGTGTACGAGATTGTTGGTGGCTATGCACGTCCCGACCTGCGCGGCACGTTGCTAGATGATCGCGACCTCGCGCATGTCGTTAAGTCGAACGGCTTCAAACTGCACTTTGTAGATGGACAGGACCTTGTGCATGTACATATGTACTCTGGCTTGCGTGATACATGGCGTGGCTGGCGCAAAAACGCTTATCTTGGCAGTCGTGGCGGTCTGGGCTTTGTGGTGCTTGAACTCATTGGCCTGCCTATGATAACAATCGTGCCGTTCTTGCTACCGCTCCTGGCTCGTCTGACCCGTAGACCCAACGGAAGCGGCCTTCGTTCGGCGGAAGCAGTCGTTGCGAGCATAATAGAGCTTGTGCCATTGCTCGCATACCGGCTCTGGCTCAACACGATGCTACGCGTACCATGGTACTACGCGTTTTCACACCCTCTCGCTGGCGCGATTTTTGAAGGCATTCTGGGCGAATCGACATGGCGTATTCTTACTCGACAGGGAGTAGATTGGCGCGGCAGACAGTATAGCGAGGGAAAAGCTTCTGCGCTCGATTCCACCGTTGCAAGTAAAAGGGCATGACTGTGGCTCATACCCCTTTTAATCTTGTCCACAAGTCCTATTCAATTGCTAATCGGAGAGCGGAATGCTATGATTTTGAAAGGAAGACTCTTAAGAACGCATCAAGATACATTCGACACTATCCAAGTTGCTACAAAGTATGAACAAAAAAGCTATCCTTCTCACTCTCATTGTGCTTGTGCTGGCAATTCTATCGGGAGTTTACGTGGTCGATGGGACACAGGCATACTCGCGCTATCAACAGGCAAATATTGCAAGGCAAAAACAATGCGGCACATCGGCTACCGTCTCTATCTGTGTTTTGGCACCCAAGGCGGTCTTTGGTGCCTATTATCCTTCTTATCTGGCGGCCCAACCACAAAATACACTGTTTACTGTTGAGTATAGTAGTAAAACACCGGCGGTGCTTTTCATTCACGTGACAATTGATGAGTTTAGCCAAATGCAATCGAAGAGCGTCAACGCGACAGCAAAAGTACAGCACGAAAATTTTTTACCGCCTCTACTCAAACAGGGTCAAGTTCTGGATACGCTGACGGACGATGTAAACCTGTCGCTTCATGTTCAGGTGACGGATGCGAACAAACATCCCTATTACGACAACGATATTGCGCTCACTGTACACTCGCGCCATCTAATGCAGTGGACGCGCGAAAACCGACTTCTAATAGCAGCATGGGTAACGCCAAGCGAGTCAACTATTGGTGTACTGGTTCAGAAAGCGCAAGGATATTTGCAAAATCAGCCCGCTCCTGCACCGGCTGGCATGATTGGCTATAAAGGAGCTTCGGCACAGCAGGTACGCGATGAGGTTGATGCCCTCTACGATGCCCTGCGTCTCTCCTATTCCATCAAATATGTGCAGGAAAGCGTACCCTATACTGGTGCAAACGATAGTACCGGGGTAGAGAATATCAAGCTGCCTAAAGAAATATTGCGGCAACATAGCGGTATGTGTATCGAGCTAACAACATTGCTGGCGTCGGCTGTCGAGAGCATTGGCCTACACCCCGAAATTGTGATTGTGCCTGGACATGCCTTTCTTGGCGTTGCAACGACAGAAGATAACACAAATTTTCAGTATTGGGATGCGGTTGATTTGAACAACAATGTTGGAGCAGACTCCGCAAATATAGCGGCGAACACGAGCTATATCAACTATAAAGCACAGCATGCTATCGTTGATACGATTGTCATCAGTGAAGCCCGTGCATCAGGTATTGGGCCAATGTTCTAAAGCATCTGTCATGGGAAGAAAAGAGGACGGCTACGAACACGGTAGATTTTTCAGTGTGGTTTGGCGCAGGTTGCTATGGTGGATTAGTGTGTTGCATGCTTATGGTCGCGGCAAACGCGCTTTTCACAACACTACGCAGACGCGGCACAACGAGGCAACTCGCGAGTGTTATTGTTGTCTGCGTTATCTGTGCGCTACTACTCTTACCTGCCGTTGTGTGGTATACGGTGCGCTTTAGCGTAGAACAATCTGTGTTGCCCGTGGCGGAAGTTGAGGTCGCGCTGGCGTACGTCGCGCTCTGCGGTTGGTTTCTCCCGTTGAGCGTCACGACCTCCTACTGTCTCTTCACACCGTTGCGTCAGTTTACGACATCCGTTGAGATTCCGTTACAAATGCGGCGAACGCGTCTCAATCCAACCACAGCATTACAACCGCCACGTCACCAACCAGGAGTTCCAGCACCATTTGTGTTTAACGAGGAGACGCCGTGGGGCTGGCTCGAATACAGGGGCGGACGCTTTCAGGGTCAACGCCTCGCGCTAAAACGCGCTATCGTGACGATTGGACGCGATGAGGACAACGATATTTGGATTGATGATGAAATGGCCTCACGTCGTCACGCTGAACTCGCATGGAATAACGGCAATATTTGTTTGACCGATTGCGATAGCCTCAACGGTGTCCTGCTCAACGGCAAACGTATTCCAGGCTCTGTCGAGGTGCAGCCGGAAAGTCTGTTAGAGGTTGGGTCACATCGCTTTATCTTTATGCTTGCCGAAAAGCCAGAGCCAACGCTAGAAGCGTTTGATCCGCTTAATAATCATACATGGCGCTCTTCGCTCGACTCATTGACCGCAAGTAGCAATGTGTTAGGTGCAACGCGTCCTCTACAAGATAAGGATGCGATTGAGAAAATACCTACAAGTACCTTGAGTAGTACAGAGTCAGGTGTACGCGAGGCTCTATTACAAGAGTGGCAAAATACAGCCGCACTCTATAGGGTAACACCCTTGCCCCAGCCGACGGGGCAATTTGGCATACTGTCCATTCAAAACGGAGCTATGATGGGCAAAACAATTGTGCTTGATCGTCCAATACTCATTCTTGGCCGTGGTAGCGAATGTAACATCGTGATGAACGATGTCTCGATCTCGCGCCAGCATGCACAATTTTCGCGACAAGCAAGTGGTGACTACGTACAAGACCTTACCAGCCGTAACGGAACATTGGTGAACAATGAACCACTGCCTGCTCCTCGTCTCCTCCGTACTGGTGATGTTATTTGTCTCGGTACTGTTATTCTCGAATATACTGCCGCCCAGTATGCACGAATGACACCACTACCAAATCTCGTCACACCTCAATCGTTTACCCGTTCTATGAGTAGCCCCATGCCTCTAAAGCTACCAAGCAAACAAAAAGAGAATATCTAGCTGCATATTTTGCCCTGCACTCGCATACAAGTGCAGGGCAAAATATGCAGCTAGAACCTCACCATTCAATTTGCACGTGTGCTAGCGGCTTTTCTCCTATGATTTGACGACCATGACCGGGATAAAGATAATGTACTGGTAAGCTGCGCAGCACACGTAGCGTTTCGTTGAGTTGGTTACGGTTTATGCCTCTTCGTAGCAGCAGTGTGCCATTATCGACGGCGATTACTGTATCGCCGCTTAGTAACTCACCAGTAAAGGGATTGTACAGGCAAATACTATCGACCGTGTGACCGGTATTGGCAATCACACGCCATTCGGGATGCTGTGGTAAGCCGCCTACGTCCTGTAGCCAGATATCAACAAGTCTGGCTTGCTGAACCGAGAGCGACGAGAAGGTTGTTACCTGTCCTGCTATGCCATAAAGTGGTTGAGGCTTCTTGACTTCCGTCTGTGTAGAGGTAAGAGCGTTAGCGGATGCTGCAATGGGAGCAGCACAATTCCGGCGCAACATCTCAAGGCCGGAGAGCGCATCTTGATGCATATCGGTCAAAACGATCAAGTCAATATCGGTAAGCGAGCGACGCAGAAATTTTTGTAGATAGACCGAAAGCAATCTCACATTGAGGGCTGAAACTGGATCAACCACAATGAGGCGGGTATCTTCCAGGAGGTAGGTATTAGTCATGGAGAAACGGTCGGTAATTGTATGTACGCAGCGAGGGCGTAACCCATGTTGAGAAGTGTCGTCAGATGTATTTGTCGATACTGAAACCATAGGATGGCCTCCGGTAAGAGCACAATAAAGTATGATTGCATCATATCATTTTTAACGCATTGTAGCAGCATAATTGTGTTTCGGAAAGATGTGTTATACTGGTTAACAAGTAAAAGAAAACTCTCGCGGGAGGGCAACAGCTATGTCACGCATCCGAGAAGGCCAATGGCCCGACTATACCTATGTTGTGCCACATATTTATACAAAGGCAAAAGTACAACTCGTTGGTTTAGGTAACTACACACCTAAAAATAGCATTACCAACGAGTTCTTTGCCTATATTTCTACACGGTTGGGAGACCCACGTAGTGCCAGCGATTTAGAGCGTGTAACGGGCCTTGAGACACGTCATGTGCGTGCGAGTTCCATCGAATTATGCCGGCAGATAGCAGGTGCTAACGCTCCAGGGCTGATTCTCGATGAATCATCCCCCCAGGAGGAGTCGCTGGTAGACATGGCTGTGATTGCGGCGCAACGTGCCATCGCAAGTTCGGGGCGTGACCTCTCAGAAATAGATACGGTGATTGGAGCCTCCTCTTCAGATAACGATATGTTTCCTACTATCGCGGGTATGGTGCAAATGAGGCTTGGCCTGGGATCGATACGAGCGACAATGCTGAAGGGTGCGTGTGCCTGTCAAACTGAAGCATTTCAGGTGTGCACGGAGGTTCTTGCCGCTCGCTCAGCCAAACTCGTGCTCCTAATTACGGCGGAAGGATTGTTGCCGAACATCACAAATATTCTCGATTGGAAAACAAGCTCACTATTTGGCGAAGGCGCTGCTGCGTTCTTATTAGAACTCGGCGACGAAGACTCCTATGTAATCAATGGCTCTAATGCACATCAAGCCCACGCATTGACGTTTCAGACACCGCTTCGCAGAGATGTGATCGAGATGGCCGAGGTAGATATAAAGATGCGTCGGCTTTTTCAAGAGGGCAATGGCGAAGAACTCAATGCAATACTGGCACAACATCTTACCGGGTACACAAAAATGAATGGGAAAGAGGTCTATCGCGAGGCTCCCCGCGCGATGGCAGAAAGTCTGGACGCGGTGCTACGACACTCACAACTGGGCTATACCGATATCGCGCATATCATTCCGCATCAAGCCAACTCACGTATCACAAAACGCCTTGGCGAGTTGCTGGTGGGTGATTATGGCTGGCCAGCCTCGACAATGGAGAAGCTTGTTGATAATTTCCGCTTCTTCGGTAATCTCTCTAATGCAAGCATCGCGACAGCTCTGGTTGAACTCCTACGTAAGGAGCACCTACACGATGGGCAGTGGATTGCTCTGCCCGCCGTGGGTGGCGGTATGAACTACGGTTGCTGGCTTCTGCGGTTCCATAGCCTGAAGAATGTCAATGCAATGCTCAATCCTGCGTAGTGGTCTAGCAAATCCTGCCGTGTATCATATAGGCAATGAATTGCCTATTGGACGCTGTAATGCGTTTTCATGAAATAGTGTGGATGGGAGGTAGGGACGGCATTCATCACGTCCGTTTGCTGGGGTGAGAAACCAAAGACGGACGTGACGAATACGGTCCCTACGGTCTCCAAGATAGTTCGTGAAACATCAAAACCTGGTCCTTACCTCCGGTTCGTAAGGACCAGGTTTGCCGCGTCCAGGGCCGATTTATCAAATATATCATCAAGCAGTCTCTTCCGCTCCAAAAGCACATAATACACCATCTTACTCAAGCCATAAATCCGCGAGACAAATTGGCCTCTTTCTGTGTTACGTAGTGTGAAACACACTATTTTCGTGTATACTAGTACTTATCCATGAGGATAGCAATGTCCACGCGCCTCCTCATGCAAGAGTCATTAGGGGATGACTTTTTCCTTCTCTCATGTTGCCTTACAGGTCGGGGGACCTCTATTATCGTTATCCTTATTCAAGGAGAACCGTTATGCAACTTCCACGTGTCTTTCTTCGTTTTATTGCTGTATTTCTTGCTTGCTCTACCCTGCTTGCTGTTGTAAGTACTACAAGTAGTAGAACAGCACTCGCCGCTTCGCGCGGCATTCCTTTTTCCACAAGCACTGCCTACGATGTTCGTCCTTTCTGGCCATCTGCTATAAAGGTCGGTCCCAGCAAGGGCTTTCAGGCAGGAACTATCCCGCCATGTCTCAATAGTGCTGTGCTCCCACGTTGCTATAGTCCTGCTCAAATGCGGAATGCATACCGGTTTAAACCGTTGCTGAATGCGGGAATTACAGGAAAAGGCCATACTATTGTATTGATTGATGGCTATGCAAGCCCAACACTCGTCTCGGATGTACACTTTTATGATTTGCTTTATGGTTTAAAAGACCCAAAAATCAATATTATTCAACCCTTTGGTCCGGCTGGTTTTGACACAAGTGCCGACATCGAAACTATGCTGGATATCGAAACCGCTCACTCAATTGCTCCTGACGCCACTATTGACCTTGTAATTGGTGATACCAGTAAAGCACAAACGTATCAAGATTTCCTCACGATTTTGCTTCGTGCCACACAGTATGCCGTGCAAAACAATTTAGGTGACGTGATTTCGCAAAGTTATGGTGTCGGTGAAACCTGTGTCAGTCCTGCATATGTACAGGCCGAACTTCAGACGTTCAAAGAGGCACAAGCAAAACACATCACCGTGCTCGCCTCTTCAGGCGATAGCGGTGCCGCCACAATCTTTTGTGATAAAAAACTCAATGGCGTTAAAATTGGTCAGGGTATCACTCTACCCGCTTCTGACCCTTACGTAACTGCTGTTGGTGGTACAACGTTAAACGCAACGGTACAGACAGGCAAGTATGTCAGCGAGACAACCTGGAACGAGGATAAGCAAGGAGCCGGTTCGACTGGCGGTGGAGTAAGTTCTCTTTTCAATACACCTGCTTATCAACAGGGAATAACCGGCTTCCAGAAACGTGCTGTTCCTGATGTTTCCTATAACGGTGATCCACTAACGGGTGTGCCTGTTGTTGTGAGCATTCAAGGAACGACATATATCACTCCTGTTGGCGGTACAAGCGCGGGTTCACCGCAGTGGGCTGCCCTTGTCGTGCTAGCCAATCAGTACGCTGGCCATCGTGTAGGCTTCTTGAATGATGCCCTGTATCGCATCAGCAAAACACCAACTGCCTATGCGAAGAGCTTCCACGATATTACCACAGGCAACAACTCTGTCGTTACCTATGACAACAATGGCAAACCAGTTGTACTGCCTGGATACACCGCTAAAGCTGGCTGGGATGCGGCGACAGGCGTAGGGACCCCAAACGCAGCAAATCTTGTTCGTGTACTTGGACAATATACAAAATAAGTTGTTCTATACAGACAACAATGCACAAAAGCACTGCTTTTGTACATTGTTGTCTGTATAGA
>CAXTUE010000110.1:0-6399 GCA_964247355.1 uncultured Ktedonobacteraceae bacterium
GATTTATCACGTCCTCCTCGACAATCGAAATGCCAGCAGGACGTGATAAATCGGTTCCTACAAGCGGCTATACAGAAGCTGCATATTGTTTTAAAAGGGCGGCAATCATGAACGGATCGCCGTATGAGCCATCGGTGACAACTACGACCTCATCATCCGTACGTGTATCGACGAAGGCAAGCGTGGTGGGAGTGCGTCTATGTCTGCGATGAGTGCGCGCGCCTTCACGTGTTGCGGCCTGTCCTAAGAAGAAACCGCTCATACGCTCTCCCATCGATGGCATCTGCGAGACGACCGAGCCTCTTGGCGCAGTACGGTCGGGTGGCGGTGTACCACGAGCCGTGACATAGCGAATGCTGGTTAGAGGAACGGTGACAATCTTGTTGCCCTCTTGCTTGACAAAGTCCTGTGGCGTAATCACGATAATATGCTTGTGCGCGTTCATCACACGCAGTATATCCTGGACGAGCATCCAGATACTGCCAAGTCCGATGAATAAAAGTACGGCAAACAGAATCAGAGTGAAGATTTCGATGCCAATACCATGTTGAAAATTAGAAGGAATGGTCGCAAAGAGGGCAATAATAAAGAGGCCAAGTCCCAATACGATACCAAAGAGCCAACCAACAATACCAAGCACAACTTTTGTACGTGAGAGGGGCAACACAATCCAGCCATGCGGGAGCGTTGAACTCGTGCGCGCCGTCTCAAGTATCTCTTCTGCGTTCATTATGCATAAAGCCTTTCGAGAGGAAAACAATTCCGAATGAGATACGGTATAATATAGTAACAACAATTATATCATTTTTTCTTTTTCTGAGGATACATGGCTTATGGATGAACACTTACGGTACAGGGCAGAGGAGGCGGCGCGTCTCGTGATACAGCACTTTCGGACGGAGTTTCCAGTGTGGAGCGACGACCGAATACCGATAGATGAGGTGGTGATGTGGCTTGGTTGGCAGGTCGAGACGTTTCACGCTGAGAGCAGACCAGAAGGCACGTACGGCTATGTAGACCCGGAAGAAGACGAGCATCTTATCTGGCTGTGTCGTGGCTTACCTGAGACAATGCGCCGTTTTACGCTTGCGCACGAACTGGGGCATGCACTTCTCCATTGTACGCCCACACCACACATTCATACTATACTTGACGATCTACCTGTTTCAGCAGAAGACGCTCACTTGAATGAAGACCCATGTTATGAAACTGACGTACAAGAGAATGTAACGGGGGCTACGGACCAGGAACAATTTCAGGAGCGGCTCGGCATCGGGCAGAGCTACGATCCCCGTAGCCACCGCGAGTTAGAGGCCAATATATTTGCCGCCGAACTCCTGATGCCTATCGAACGCGTGAAAGCTCTGTACCTCGAAGAGCGCGTACTACCAGCACAGCTTGCTACAACCTTTGGTGTCTCGCCGCTTGCATTACTGAATAGATTAGCAGAGCTACTCAAACATCCACAAAAAGCTTCTGTACAGCAAGACACGTCAAAGAATCCAACACAGAAAAGTAGTAAGACCTACGATGTCTTTCAGCAAGCGGCAATTGAGGCTCCAACACCCGCACTAATCGTAGCGGGACCCGGTAGTGGCAAGACGAGTACACTTATTGGACGCGTTGAGCACATGGTCGGGACGCTTGGCATAGCTCCACAGCATATTTTAGCCCTGACGTTTTCGCGCAAGGCAACACAGGAAATGGAAGAGCGGCTAGAGCAAGTCCTGTCTGGCCCGTTGCCTAAAGTCAGCACCTTCCACGCATACTGTGCTGATCTGTTACGTCAGTATGGGACGTTAGTGGGGCTACGTTCCGACTTTACGTTGATAGATGAGGCCGAGGGCTATTTTCTTTTGCGCCAACAGGCCCACCGGATGAACCTGCGGCACTACCAGAATCTTGCCGCGCCCGCCTATTATTTTCCCGATATGCTCAAAGCTATTTCACGTGCAAAAGACGAACTGGTTACACCCGAACAGTACATGAGTTTGGCGCAGGCCATGTTGCGTGAGGCGAGCGACGAAGAGGCAATACAGAAAGCGGAAAAATCTCTTGAGGTTGCGCAGCTATACGCGCTATATCAAGAGGCGTTGCAGCGACGCGGCGATAGCGACTTTGGCGGCTTGCTCATGCTGGCAATTCAGGTATTAACCGAGCAGCCAGAGGTGTTG
Organism: uncultured Ktedonobacteraceae bacterium; assembly: GCA_964247355.1. Taxonomy (GTDB): domain Bacteria; phylum Chloroflexota; class Ktedonobacteria; order Ktedonobacterales; family Ktedonobacteraceae; genus JBBQVS01. Next base: position 2,175 of record CAXTUE010000110.1, read on the forward strand.
CATGCACAGCAACGACAGTACCAGCACATTTTAGTCGATGAATTCCAGGACGTGAATCGTGCAAGCGGCGTCCTGCTGCGTGTGTTAGCGGGACAAGAGCGACGTGTGTGGGTCGTCGGCGATGCCAATCAAGCAATTTATGGTTTTCGTGGTGCATCGCCCGCCAATATCACGCGCTTCGAGCAGGATTTTCCGAGCGCTGTCGTGCTACCACTGAGCCGCAATTATCGTTCACGGCCTGACCTTGTGCGTATCGCGGAGTCATTCCGGTGCATGCAATTGGAACTCGGACAGGAGCCAGGAAAAAACGAGCCTGTACGTCTGACACAAGATGGAACGGTTGTTACCATTGCAAAGGCGATAGATGAGGCGGCAGAACTCGATGGACTGGTGGGAGACATCCAGGCAAAGCAGAAGCAAGGCTATCGCTATAAAGATATGATTGTGCTCTGCCGTACACGCGCACAGGTACAGAATATTTCGCGCACACTAGCAAATGCGGGTTTGCCTGTACGCGAACGTGGTGGCATGTTTGAACAGGAGCATATCAAGAATGTCGTCTCCATTCTGTTGCTCATGACTGCTTCTGGGAGTTCAGGTCTTCTACGATTAGCAAAACAGAGCGATCATAGCCTCTCACAAAACGATATCGAGGCTTTATTTCTCGCGGCGCGACGCCAACAAAAAAGTCCCGATATGTTGCTCTACAATGGTGAGATACCTGCTACGGTAAGCTTGCAGGGGCGCGATAGCCTGTTGCGGCTTGCGGATATCTGGCATGACCTGCAATTCCATACCTCGATCTGGTCGTTGTTAGCGCAATATCTATTTCTCGAAACCTCTATTTTACGCGACCTGCTTACCACGCCCAACGATACACATCTCGCCGACTATGATGCACTACTCCAACTTGCCCGTCACTACGATATGCAACGTAGTCGAGAAGCGGAGGCCAGTACATCAACAGCACAACGGGTGCCATTAGAAGAGCAGGTACGCGGTTTTCTTGAGTATTTGAGTCTGCTCGTCTTGCTGCGACAAGATGGCGTACAGCGCCAGCAAAGCGAAGAAGAGACCGCCGCAGAGCAGAACGATATATTGCGGGTGATGACGGTTCATGCAAGCAAGGGCCTGGAATTTCCCGTTGTCTATATGCCCGGACTGGTGCAGCAACGTTTTCCGACAACGGCGCGCAGTAGTGCCATCACCGCGCCAAATGGTATGCTCGATAGCGAGCTAGAGAACAATAAAAGCAAGGCGCACGAGAGTGGCGAGTCATGTCTGTTTTATGTTGGTGTGACGCGAGCACGGGACGCTGTTATTTTGAGTTATAGCGAACGCTATGGCAAGAAGAATTATAAACGTTCGCCCTACCTTGACGCGTTAGAGGCGGGCTTACCAGAGGGACGTATCACCAAAGTAGGTTGGACAAGTAAGTCAGATATGTCTCATCCTCAGCAGACAGAAAAGCAGGATGTTCCAGAGCATACGCTAAGCGAGGAGTTTGTGCGCGCAATGAAGCCAGCGACGCTGAATGCATCGGCTATCGAGGCATATCTGCGTTGCCCGCGCCAGTATGCATATAGTACGCTCTATCGTTTTGGCAACGCGGACGACAGCTACCTGCTGTTCTGGCAGACAACACAGAAGACGGTTGAGACGTTACGCAACTCAACGCAGGGTTCACAAGAAAATACACCTTCGCTTGAAGAGGTACGCGCACTCTACACGCAACAGTGGCAAGAGGTTGGTGGCGACAAAACTCCTTTCGCACGACTATATGAACAACATGGACATGAGGTGCTAGAGGCGGTTCAGCGCGACCTTGCACAGCATAGCAACGTGATATGGGAGATGCGTTCGCACTATCCGGTTGAGATGAACGGCAAGACGGTACAAGTCACGATAGATCGCGTCGAAAGAGAGCAACAGGTGGAGCCACAACAACAAGAGGCCCCTGCGTCGTCGCTAGCACCTGCGTTCAAACGTACACGCTTCGGTAAACGCAAAGAGAAACCGGCGGCGGAGACACGTGAACTCTTTTACATGCTAGCCTATCGTCAGCACTTCCCCGACCAGACGCCACAACTGCACAGCCACAACCTGAGTACAGGCGAGACACAGCCCATCACGATGACGCCGAAAAAAGAGCAGAGCCTGTACGAGGAAGCCGTTCAAGCGATGCAAGCAATGGAGCGCAACGAGTATCCCGCGCGTCCTGCCGAGCCGTTCCGTTGCCCAACGTGTCCATTTTTCTTGATTTGTCCAGCGTGATAAAAGTATTCTATGGACGAAACTTCCACTATCTTTTATACGTATGTAAAAAGGTTACACATTTTTGTATTTGCCTATGCTCCTCGTCTTTATGAGAAGAGATACGCAAGCAGCATATGTATAAACAAGGAAGTTGGCGAACCTGATGAGTGAGAATACTTCAGTGACCGGACACTTCCACAGCTATCCGAGGCGTTCGCTTACCCGTTGGGTGAAGACGCAGGGTGTACGGTTGGCACGTTCTTTCTTACGGACAACGCAAGTTGCTCCGCTCGCACTCCTCATTGATGGGGAAAACATTTCCGCCGATCTTATTGGTCCTATTCTTATCGAGGCGGGCAAGTTCGGCGGCGTCACGACCAAACGCGTCTATGGGAACTGGACGCAACCGGGAATGCAACGCTGGCGTGATGCAAGCCAGCACTACGGCCTCCAGCAAATTCATCATACAGAAGTTACCTCCTCGCATAAGAACGCGGCAGATATCGCGCTTGTGGTCGATGCGATGGACATGTTTTATCGCGACCACATCGACCATTTTTGTATCGTCACCAGCGATAGCGATTATACACCACTCGTACAACGTCTGCGCTCGGCTGGTTGTCTTGTCCTCGGCATTGGACGATCTGGCACATCGCCCGCGCTAACAAAGGCGTGTACAGTATTCTTAACAACAGAACAGATTATGCCGCCCAATCATGCGCCCAAAGTAACGCATTCCCCTCAGCACGTCGATACGCCCGTGCCGATTCCGCGAATTACGAAAGCACTCCATAACGGTTCTTCAGCATCAGTAGCACCAGTTCCTGTCGCAACACCTCTAGCAATAACGAAACCCGATCCAGAACTGCTAACGCTCCTCACACATGCCTATAAGAAGGCTACGGATGGCAAAGAGAGCGAGTGGGTGTTGATTTCGCGTCTGGGCCTTGTCTTACGTCAAATCGAGCCGCGCTTTGACGCGAACGACTATGGACAAAGAGACCTGTCATCTGTCGTCAGAATGTGCGAAGGCGTATTTGAGCTACGAAAGCGCAGTACGGGACACCCCGAAATGCGGATGCTGTAGGGGTCTCATTCATTACACCCTGGTCGGCAATTGATTCGGTCAATAGGATTGAACACCCGTAGGGGTCTGCATTCTATCACACCCTGTCCGGCAATCAACAATCTTCGCGGAATTGATGAAACGTTCCGCTATGCTTTCCAACATTGTGGAATCGCCAAAAGGGTGTAATGAATGAGACCCCTATAGCGATGGTGTATCATACACACCGCGATATTCGGGTGGCAACATAGCAGCGATGGCGCGCATGGTTTGTTCGGTGGCGTTGTCGATATCTTCGCGTGTCATCTTGGCACCTTTGGGCTTAAACACAATTGGCTCCCCGTAAGAGATGGTCACATGCGGGCCAAACTCTTTTAGAATCTTTTCGCTACCCCAGATGGCAACTGGTACGACTGGTACGCCGGACCGCAAGGCGATCATACCGAGGCCAGCATGACCTTTTGCCATTGTCTTTGTTTTGCTCCGTGTGCCTTCTGGAAAAAGTCCAACAACGTTGCCCTTCTTGAGTTGCTCTTCGGCGGCACGTAGAGCTTGCCGATCACCCTCACCACGCTTAACGGGAAATGCACCGAGGAAGCGTACGAGCCACGCGATCCGGCTGCTGAAATACTCTTCCTTTGCCATGTAGACAACCTTGCCGGGGAGCAGCAAGGGAACAAGTGGAATATCCGTCCACGCAAGATGATTGGCGGCAATAAGAAACGGACCATGCTTGGGGACGTTGTATCGCCCTTTGAGACGAATACGTGCAGCAAGCGAGAGAATAGGAAAGGCAATACCCCAGCGTATCAATTCGTACAGTATTCTTGGCGTCACATAGGGTTCGTATAAATTTATAGCGGCTTTTTGGGCCTTTTCTGGAATCGGTGGCTTCGTGGGCGT
>CAXTUE010000110.1:6409-7339 GCA_964247355.1 uncultured Ktedonobacteraceae bacterium
ACAGCACTGCCTGTTGAAGCGACATCGCTGGCATCGGATTCTTGTTTCATGAGTGTTGCTCCACATGTTTTAAAATAACGTCGAGTACTTGTGGTACGCTGAGACCGTCGGTCTCGACAACAATAGCATCCTGAGCTGGACGCATATTCTCTGAGTCCTCATCGTCGCGGCGAGCAATGTCACGCATTAGCTCGTGTAGTGTCGGAAGATTAGTACTATCTTTTCCTGAACGCGCTACCAGTTCAGTATAGCGTCGGCGCGCGCGTTCCTCAAGACTCGCGGTAAGATAGATTTTTAGTTCAGCATCGGGCAAAACAATGGCACCAATGTCGCGGCCCACCATGACGACACGTCCTTTTTGCGCCATCGAACGTTGCCATTGACGTAGAATAATGCGCACCTCTGGATGCGTGGCAACAGTCGAAACATAGCGCGTCACTGTAGCCTCGCGGATAGCCCACGTTATGTCAGTACTACCAACAAGCACTGTATATTGTCGTCCATCGGCGATTGTGGGCTTTTCAATGGTAATTTCTGCATGTCTTGCGAGTTCTGCTAAAGCCGGGCCATCGTGCAAATCTACACCTTGCTGTAGAGCAAGCCACGCAACGGCACGATAGGTTGCGCCGGTATCTATATAGAGATAGCCCAACCTATGGGCCAATTGCTCACCAACGGTACTTTTACCAGACCCTGCGGGTCCATCAATCGCGATTCTTGCTGGCCCCGACGTGCCTTGCATGACTCCTCCGTAAATGCGTAATGATAGTTCTGCTTTGGGATTATATCATACGGAGGGCGATGCCCGGTTATACCAGTTAATCAACAAAAAACGGATTTCGGTAGGGACCCGATGATGGTGTTTCACAAAATAACGTATCGTAGGGACGGGCATAAAAAAATACCTATCCACACAATAAAAACCGCAAA
>CAXTUE010000110.1:7349-10878 GCA_964247355.1 uncultured Ktedonobacteraceae bacterium
CCCCCCCCCCCCCCCCCCCCCACCCCGGCGTCTTACACCCCCGTCCCTACCGTAACTCCTCCACCTCGTTTTCGGTCAAATAGCGCCATTTGCCGAGGGGAACGCCTTTTAGGGTCAGCGTACCAACGGCAACGCGCGTGAGGCTTATAACAGGATGTTCGACGACAGTAAGCATACGTCGAATTTGCCGTTTGCGTCCCTCATGAAGAGTGAGTGAGAGCAGGCAGTCGCTACCGAGATGACGTACAATATCTACGGTTGCGGGAGCCGTGGTGTGGTAATCTCCGCCATCTTCGGGAATGACAACGCCTGTCCGCAACGCATTCAGCACTTCAGGCGTAGGACATCCTTTTACCAGCGCCTCATAACGCTTCGTCGTTGAATGACGCGGATGAGCAACGTGTTGCGCGAAGTCGCCATCGTTAGTCAATAGTAATAAACCACTTGTATCGGCATCCAGTCTACCAACCGGGTAGACGCGCAGTTTACGTATCTCTGCTGGCAATAGATCAAGCACGGTAGGGCGTCCGCGCTCGTCACGTACTGTGCAGACATAATCTTCGGGTTTATGCAACAATATGTACACATGTTCAACGGCACCACGCACCGGCTTTCCGTCAACGGTCACGCGATCATGTGTCGGGTCAATACGTGTTCCCTGCGTTGTAATCGTGACGCCGTTGACCCGGACGCGACCGTGCGCGATCAGGATTTCCGCGTGTCTACGTGAGGCAACACCCGCATGAGCTAAAAAACGAGCTAAACGCTCTTCACTCTCGCTCTCCTGCAACACAGGTTGGATATCTTCTTGCTTGAACTGCTCACTCACAGTATGTTTCTTCCCATTATGCATCCATCACATTGTTTAGATTGACAGGTTTGTTGATAAATATAATGCAGCCCTTGCTGCTGACAACTTCCGCTCGGCTCTTGCACAAGCAGCAGTTGTTTACACATCATGCGTGTAATCGTGTTCGAGGATAAGCCGGGATGCGTCTCATACACTGTTTGCGCCCGATCTCCTAGTAGTTTGTCGTGTTCAAGTAAGGCAATAGCGGCGGCAAAGGGCAGAACAACGTTGCATACTAGTATATCAGTACGAGCAAGACTAAGGCCCGCCGAGCAGAAGTAAGAGCGTAGAGCTTGCAGGATGGTGTTCTCTGCTGCTTGCAGAAGAATGTGTTGCAGACTCTGCCATACATCCGTTTCTTTCATAAACAGTGTGTGCAACACACGAAGGCGTTTTGCATCAAGTGGTGAAGGAGCGGCAGCATGTCCGAGCGGCTCAGGAATTGGATTTGCCTGTCCAAGCAGGTGTTGCCCTGCCGCACGGAAAAACGCACGATCCCGTCCATAAGCCAACCCCTCCGCAAGCGCGGGAAGAAGGCAGTCATTGTATGATGCATTATCCGTCCCATGTAACGTCTCAACAAATGCCTGTGTTTTTTGTTCAAAGCGCAGCAGACCTGCACGATGTAGCAGTTTGGCTTTTTCAGTAGAGCTTAAACTTTGCATGACGGTATGACAGGGCCATAGCTTTATGCTTGCATCACTATTTCCGGCACTAATGGCTATAGGAACATCATAAAGCGAACAGGTAGGTACAGGTTGTCCATTGGAACGCGTCGTCGGGTGGATATCATCGCAGAGCAGAACGACGTGCAGTATGACATTGTTGTAACGTGGGTCGCTGAAATGCTTGTGCGCAACCCAATCGCTGCTACGGACGTGAAATTCAACGTCACCGACACGTTGTTCTCCATTTGGGAACAACACTATAGCATCATGTACATCTGGTCCAACGGAGTTTCCACAACGACCCGCGAAAATGAGCTGGCATAGTGTGCCATCAAGAAGAGGCAGTTTTGTACCAGATGGAAGCGATTCCCAGTGCCGGACAACGGCATCTTCCTGTGGTAGAGAGGATTCAGCGAGCGTGGGAACTGATTGATGCCGTCCTTGTAAGAGTTCAATCGATGAAAGGGATGGAATCAACCAGTCCCTACCATCTCGTTCATTATATCCTGCTGCACAGTGAACTGCTAACAAGGACATGATAACTCGATTTCTACATTGGACGCACAATGGGGACCTCGATGGTGTCTTCGTCTTCGAGCGGTTGAGTTGTTGATCTTTTGGTGATACGCTCAATTTCGCCTGTATCGTTCGTGTGTTGCTGACCCTCAAAAATGGCGGAAGGCTCTTCTTCGCGTTGTATCTCGTTCTGTTCGCTGCGGTCTCCGGTAGCAAAGGCCATGCCTTCGGCGACCTCTGCGTCGGCCTCGGCCTCCATAGCAGCACGCCGCGCACGCTCTTCTGCGGCCTCAGCATCGGCAAGCATGGCATGCGCATGCGTGGCATCGCGTTCCGCATCGAACAGAATAGCCTCGGCTGCGTCGCCTGATGAGGCACCACCGCGAATAGCGGCCCGAACACGCTCAAGCAAGGCGTCGGCCTCCTTAGTCAAGCGGCGCGCCTTAGCGGTACGCATACTCGCTTCTTCTGCCAGTGCTTCGGCTTTCGCGGCATTGGCTGCAGCGACATCGGCAATCATCATTGCCGCCACCATCTCGACTCGTGCCTCATCCTCCTCGATCTCTTCCACACGCTCCTGCTCTACAGGAGTGGGTGGCCCCTCAGGAATGTCTGTACCGTTTGTATCTGCTGTCACCTCTTGAGGAGTTGCCTCAGGAATGTTCTCGCTGGACACTGACTCGTTTGTAAGCGTTTCAGGCGCGTCCGTGGTCGTTTTGGTATCGTTTGGTGTCTCTATTGTCTCGCTTACAGGCGTTTCGGGAGCATTTGCATCCGATGTATTCGCGTTTATAGACGTTTTAGTAGTAGTTGCATTCGATGTACCAACGCTTGTAGCCGTCTCAAGAGCATTCGACTCTGATGAGTTCCCGTTTGTAGGCATTTCAACGGCGTCTGAGCTTTGTACTGCAATTTGTGAAGGAGTGACCTCACCGATATCACTATTAGCGATATTCGAGGGGAGTGTTACCTTGATAGGCTCCGCAGTAGCTAAGCGCTCAGCCTCTTGAGCGGCTAGCTCCGCATCCAGCGCGGCAGCACTTGCTTGGGCAGCCTGTGCTTCGAGATCAAGTAGCTCTTGGGAGAGGTGACGCCCTGAAGCCACATTTTCTAATCGTGCGGCGACGCGAAGCGCACGTTCGACGGCAAGACGCGCCGCCTGCTCCGCCGCTACTGCAACAGAGCGCGCCACACGCGCTTTCGCTACTACGTCGGACTGATTTGCAGTGCTTACGTTTTCTTGCTGGTCGCGTTGCTCCACTACCATATTACTTCCAGACGAAGTTGTAGCAGTGCTTAATGCTGTGACCGTTACATCGGGTGATGCAAGTGTCTCTACTTGCTGTCTCAGCATTGCCAGCCGTGCTTCGAGCCGTTGGGTACGCGCCAGACGTTTGAGCAGACGCGCCTCCGCGCGTTGAAAACGTTCGGCTGCGTTTTTCTGAGCTATATATGCCTCATCCAACCGGTCAAGCAACCGTTTTTCACGTTTGCG
>CAXTUE010000111.1:0-10867 GCA_964247355.1 uncultured Ktedonobacteraceae bacterium
CCTTGTCCTAACCATTGACTAACACCTAACTTCCACGTACAATAGTAGTACGACAGGGACTCGCTTGCGTAAAGCACCTGCCGGAAGTAGCAGTATATCAGCACTAAAGAGAGTGTGGGCCACTTATACCTGCATCTCTTGTACCATGTAGTTCGTTTGCTACAAGGCACGACGTATACAAAGTGCCTCTACCTGTATTCGTTGAAAATGCTATTCTTCGCAAATAGCTAGACTACGAAGGAGTTAACGACTGTGGGAATGTTACGAGTAATGTCACGACGTGGCGATGATCGCCTGAGTTGGGACGGCCAAAAGGTTCTAGCTGGCGATGCCGAAGCGATTGCCGCAGTTCGTGAAGCTGAGCATATTTTCGCGCAAGAGCGTGCGAAAGGTGCGACCGCTTTCCGTGTCGAAACAGGCAAACCGGTGGAGCGCATTGAACAATTCGACGCTACTGCTGAACAGATTGTGATGGTTCCAAGAGTTGTTGGAGGGTGAATCTGATTCCTCAGGTGCTTTCAGCCCTGGGTTGGATCGTCATCGCTCTCGCCATCTCTCCCATGCTCTGGCTCATCTTTCAGCCATACCTCAAAGGCTGGTCGAGAGCTGAGCGCAGGGCAGGCAACCTCCTACGCGATATATTGACACCTGAACAGGTACACCAGTTACTCTGGCAGGGCTATCTGGAGGTTCCCAGTCCGACAGAGCCACAACGTATCTATCGTGTGCCACGTGCCAAAGGCTACGTTCAGGTCTTGGAGAACGGACGAGCGATCATGCGGCTATGCCTGCAACCAGTGGAATGTCTGCCCGATGCCGACGTTGTGGTGTTGCACAAACTCATGATCGAGGCTAATGAAGAGCTGTACCTTCAGAAGGCAAACAAGTACCTCTGCATTGACTAGCACTGTCAATACGTGGTTGCATGTTTCATACCCAGGCTCTTTCTCATAAGAAGGGATGTAGGATAAAACAGAAGAGGTCCTACATACCTTCTTATTCCTCGTCCTCTTCCGCTATCTGTACAATCTCACGATGCCCATTCTGTTTGATACAGGCATGCGGTCCCCCATCAAGTGGTGTACGACACAAAGGACATACGGGCCGACCAGACGCGACAACTTGCGCAATCGTACTCGATAGGTACTGCGCCTGTCTACGCGTGAAAAGAAAAGAAACCGCCTCATCCTCATCCATGAATACCTGTGCCTCGTCACGCTCCATCACAATCTGCAACGGAATGGCACTCAGCAAAAATTGTGTCGAATGCTCGTCGTAGTTAATTTTTATCTGTCCCACCTGGAACTCATAAGTCGGCTGCAACGGAAAATCGCCCGGCATACCCGACGCGATTGGACGCTGGCCCGCCTGTGCCTCCGTTCGCAGCACTTGCCCCTCGGTAATTTGTGCTAAAAAACGGTCCAATGCTAACGAAAGACTGTTCAGTTGTTCTTTCTCCATCCACATAACCGCCGAATTGCGCTCCGCTTGCACATAGATGCGGAAGCGGCGCTGGCCCGGCTGTCCCACAGCTTCGGCCCCCAGGACCTCTGCAATGCCAAAGTCTCTACTCATGGTGCTCCTCTCAAATTTTCTCTTGCTCTTATTACAAACAATTTCTCTCCCCTATTCTATTCGCTATTCCTTGATTTATACAAACTCTCCCCATACGAATTTGCTGTGTTCTATCTTATTTACCTCGTAGGGGTCTAATTCTATTACACCCTGGTAGCATTCCACAACGTTTGCATGGTTGATGAAATGGTCCAACATATTCTTCAAAATTGTGTATGGCTCACAGGTGGAATAAAATCCAAACCCCTACGAGTGTTTTAATATCCTCGTTGCGCCTCATAGCGGTTCAGCAGTGCTTCACCCTTGTGGAAGCGGCGCAGGTTGTCCGCGAAGAGGTCGGTGAGTCGCTCATCGTATTTAACACTCGTGCCTGAAATATGTGGTGTTAAGATGACATTCGGCATGCTGTATAAAGGACTCTCGCTCGACAATGGCTCCTCCTCCGTCACATCGAGACCCGCACCTGCGATCCAGCCTTCTTTCAATGCTCGAATCAGCGCCGACTCGTCGATCACACGTCCACGCGCCACATTGACAAGATATGTATGCGGCTGCATAGCGCGTAATTCAGCCTCACCAATTAGAGAGTCCGTCTCCTGGGTGAGTGGCACGGAAAGCACTATGTAATCGCTCCTGCCAAGCATTTCGTGTAACTGGACTGTTGGATAGAGTTGATCAACATCCGGGTCTTGTGTACCCTCTTGCACGGTACGACGTGTCGCTAAAATACGCATACCAAATGCTCGTCCTAGCTGGGCGACACGCCGTCCTATACTGCCCAATCCCACAATGCCTAATGTTTGTCCAGCAAGCTCGCGCCCACCCAACTTGTACCACGCGATACTACGTGGCCACACATGACGATCCTGTAAGCGCACCATCTCTGGCCATGTGCGATTAAACATCAACATGCTGCCAAAGACATACTCGCCGATAGGTGTGGTATTGATGCCTACTGCGGTTGTCACCGCGATGCGACTGTCTGCATTCAGAATGCCTGTCGGCAACAGGCTATCGACGCCAGCACTGGAACATTGCAACCAGCGCAGCCGCTTCGTCAAGGCGCGCCAGTTGTCGGGAACCCAGTACGAGCAAAGCACATCTGCCTCCTGAAGCCGCGTCAAAAACTCATCATTGTTTGTGATGCACAGAACCTCAGCATCCGCAGCCTCACGCAACTTCTCCAATGAAGCGGGCGAAAACTGAAATGTGCTGATTACGTTTAAACTCTCGGTCATGAAGAAATGTCTCTCCTTCGTCTGTAGGGGCCGATGTATCGCGTCCTTGTCGAGAATCGAGCCTGTATGCATTATCTCTCAGTCTATCCGAATAGTCCTCATATAGCAAGTCTTACCACAGAACGCGTTCTTTAAAAAAGACAAGTCACCACTAGCGACTCTCATACCTTCTGTCGATAGTAAAGAAGTAGACAAACGTACCAGTAACGTGTCGATAGTGTAGTAGATACGTCTAAGAACGTAGATATTACCAGATAGAAAGAGCAGCCAGCCTGTGCTGTGGCTGCGGTATTGATAGAGGAAGAGTTGTATGGCATTCAACAATAGCGGAGATCGCAGTGGGGCGAATGGATCACTCGCGCAGATGCAACATAACGATAATTCTGGCTGGAGGGACCTCGCCCCAAATCGTGCGCCACTCAATAAAGGGGGGCGCCGCAATCTACTTACAGTTCTCAGCATAGTCTTTCTGATTGCACTCGTCTTCGCCGCATTGCGCATCAGTGCTATCGCTAGCGGTACAGACGACACACTACAATTGCATATTGGCAGTCAGCAAGGAGCAACCATCGACTTACGCCAGGTCTCCGCGACGCCTATCAGCCCGTATTTGTTAGGCACAAACATCTTTCCTCTCGCGGGAAGCAATTCAATTGGCGAAGTGAGTAGCGGCTTTATGAACGACACAACGTTTATGAACACGAGTCTACGTGACATGAACGTAAAGTTACTACGCTACCCCGGCGGCAACTGGGGTGAGCAACACGTTTTGTCGTTTGGCCAACTTGACGATTTCAGCCGCATTCTCAATGAAACAGGGAGCGAGGGCATGCTACAGGCACATATCACCGGTCCCGTTGGTGGCTTTCCACAAGATATAGGCAATGTTGCGAGTGCCGCAAGATATGCTGGTGGTATCGTCGACTACATGAACAATAAGCACAGTACGCAACGTACCAATCCGAAGGCACCATTTCATCCCGTGAAGTTCTGGACCGTCGGCAACGAACCGGATTTGACAAAGAATCCGGCAACCGGTAAAACCTTCACGGTCGATGAGTACACCAATGTGTTCATCCAGTATTCGATCAAGATGCATCAGAATGACCCGAACATCAAGGTGTTTGGTCCTGAAATTAGCCAGTTTTATGGCGTGGGTGCTGGTCCCGTAGATGCACAGGGGCAGTTGTGGATGGATGGCTTTCTGCGGGGTATTAGCAAGTACCAGAGCGCACATCCCGAATTGACCTTCAATCTTCTCGATGGCGTTTCCTTTCATCGCTACCAGTTTAGCACGTCCACTAAAGAACCCGCACTGCTTATGAGTAGCACCGACGAGTGGAACTACCTGTTGCCATCGTTGCGTACACTTGTCAAACAAACCGTCGGTCAACCTAACTCCAAAACAGGGCAGGATATACCACAAATCGCTGTCACCGAGCTGAATACAAATCCTGGTCAGTACACATCCCCCTCACCCGGACAGGCCGCACTCTGGTGGGCCGACACGCTTGGTACACTGATGAACCAACAGGTGAGTTATGTCGGCTTCTTCTCTGCTGAAGGCGTACCACAGCCATATCCACTCTTTACAGAGAATGGCACAAAGATAACAGCTATGGGCCGTGTCATGCAGATGTTTACACACTTGCAAAAAAATCTGCTGCCGCTCTCAGTTCAGCGCGACCCAGTGAGTGTCTACGCAACAGAAGACGATGCCCGGCAGACCCTGAGTTTGTTGTTCGTCAATAAATCATATGATCCACAAGTCGCGCAGCTTCGCCCATCTGCACAGTTCGCGTCATTCAGTTCATGGCCTTCCCAGAACGTGCAAATCGCAGGCAACAGCGTTGTTGTGCTGACCTTACATAAGGGACAAACCTCTAGCTCACAGGCGTACAACTTTGTTGTCCCAAACAGCGCGAATCTACAAGTTGCACCCATAAAATATACCGTATGCGGACATAGTGCTGACCCACTATCGCCGTACATTCCTTGTTAGAGAGAGGGAAAAACAGTGGTTTTGACCATTCTCGGAAATACATTTGAAGCTCTATACCTGCTCATCGTTCTTTTCATGACCATGCAGGCCATTTTTAATATACGTTTGCGCCTCTTCATCTGGGAGGCCCCGGAACATGCATGGCTCAACCATGCGCCAACGATCTATCGCGATCCGTGTCTATCCTTTACGATCATGCTGCCCGCACGACACGAAGAGGATGTCTATCGCGAGACCATTCAAAAGGTATATGACCTCAACTATCCAAAAGAATTGATGCAAATCATAGCCATCTGTAGCGATGACGATACGGGCACTATCGCTGAGGCACAAGCCAAAATCGACGAGTTGCGCGACCCAAATGTGCAACTGCTCATCTATAACAATAAACCAACCAGCAAACCTCGTGGCTTAAACCACGCACTGCAGGTGTCACGCGGCGATATCGTCACCATTTTTGATGCCGAAGATGAACCGCATCCCGACATCCTCAATATCATTAACACCACCATGCTCGATGAGGACGTGGACGTGGTGCAGAGCGGCGTCCAGTTGATGAACCACAATACCAAGTGGTTCTGCTTCCTGAACGTGCTTGAGTACTTCTTCTGGTTCAAATCGTCTATGCACTTCTTCGCTCGCACCGGCATCACTCCTCTCGGCGGCAACACTGTGTTTGTACGGCGCGAACTGATGGAGCAACTCGGCGGCTGGGACGAAACCTGCCTGACCGAAGATGCCGATCTCGGTATTCGCTTGAGCCTCTCACACGCTCGTATCCGCATTATCTACGACGACGAGTTTGTGACACGCGAGGAGACGCCAAACACGATAGAACAGTTTATCAAGCAGCGTACACGCTGGAATCAGGGCTTTATCCAGATTTTGTTTAAGAAAGAATGGCTGAAGCTTGAAACACCAGCCCGCAAACTCCTGGCACTCTATGTGCTGATTTTACCAGAAGTACAAGCACTTCTCGCGTTGATGATACCGATATCAATTCTGATGTTTTTCTTCGTCTCACTGCCACTCTGGTTAGCAATGTTTACGTACTTGCCGCTCTACTGCTTCATTCTTGCGGCATTCATTGACGTAGCGGGCCTGCACACGTTCCTAAAGGCTCATCATCGCAAGTGGAGTTGGCGTGAAGCCGCGATCATGCTTATCGCGTTCTTTCCCTACCAATTTCTCTTGGGTATCGGTGCCATTCGCGCGGTATACCGTTACGCGAAGGGTAGCACTAACTGGGAGAAAACCGCTCATATTGGACAACATCGCGGCAAGATTGCTGCATAAGGATCGAGTAACATATGACATCTTTTTCTAAACAAACTCAGCGCCCAGAAGAACAATCGCAACGAACGCAGCAGCAGGGAAATCCTTACTCTCCTGTTCCCGATTCAATGCGCCAGATGCAGAATGCTCGCTCACCTATGCCAGTACCGCAGGGCAATCCTCAAGTGCCCCCATCACCGACTTCACTCGCGCCAAATCCGGCAAGTATCAATCACGGTGGCAGCCAGGGCTTTGGTCGCAATCCTGGTACCGGTGGTCTGGGTTTGCTACAGCGCGCCCGCTCACAGTCACTAGCCGCACCGGAGATTGAGGGCAATAATGTCATTCTGCATCGCTCTCAGCATTTCTACCTGCGTACTGCCTATCGCCCTGGTCAACCCGTCGCGCCTTTTCGTCGTCCTACAGGACACACAACGACTATACCCAAAATCATGCCGCAACAGGGAGACCGTATGGCAGCCAGCGAAACACGCATGTTGCCAAAGCTCTCGGAAATTAATCCAATCAACAAAAAAGGGCGCATTCCTATCCCTAAGTGGTTTGAGACAATCATAGTCTTGCTCGGTCTGCTGATAGCGGGAGTAGCTCATGCACTGAACATGTTCAACTTTCCTCGTTATGCTTTGGATGAGGGAACCTACATGTCAAGCGCGTCGGCGATTATGCATGGACAACTCTGGCCCTATGCCTATGGCTATGGCCACCCGCCCGTTGCTTGGATGCAGATCGCCCTGTGGGTACAGCTTACCGGCGGCTTCTTCACATTTGGCAATTCGATCAATAGTGGTCGTGTACTCATGCTCTTGTTTTCGTTAGTCAGCGCGCTACTGGTATACCTGATTCTACGCCGCTTCGGGGCGAGCCGTAGTGCTGGTTTGCTGGCAATGGTCATCTTTGCCCTCTCTCCGTTGAGCATCACGTACCAGCGTCAGGTCCTGCTCGATAATGTCGCTACCTTCTGGATGCTGCTCTCGCTCTACTTGCTGGTCATTGGCAACAGTCGCCTGCTGTACATCATACTGTCCGCAGTCGCGCTGGGCATCTCCATTCTCTCGAAAGAGGTGATGCTGCTCTTCATACCGGGTATGATTTATGCGGTCTGGCTACACACAACCCAATTTCAGCGCAAATTTGCCATCGTTGCCTTTGCCTACAGCATTATCGCGGTTGCCTCTGCCTTCGCGCTCATGGCACTGCTCAAAGGTGAGTTCTTTCCAAGCAACTGGCATCTTCCGTGGGATCACGGTACCCACTTGAGTTTGCTACAAACATTCATCGGTCAAACCAAACGTACACAGGCCGAGGGTCAGTTCGCACAGAGTTTCTCTAACTGGTGGTATGCCGATAAAATACTTATCGCAGGCAGTATCCTGGCCACGATGTTTAACTTGCTCATGGGCTGGTGGAACCGCAAACAATTGCTGCTTGCGCTCCTTGCTATATCATTCTGGGCTTTGCTGATACGTGGCGGCGTTGTGCTCTCGTTCTACCTTATTCCACTTATTCCACTCATGGCTATCAACATAGCGATGGCTGTACATACCATCATGAACTGGGTGGGCAGAGTGGTACACTTTGATGTTGTGCGCGTGGTACTCATCCTGGGCCTCATTGCGGCAGTTATCCCTTATGACCTATCGCATGCAGGTTTCCTTTTTACCCGGCATCCAACATCAGCCCAGAACCAGGCCGTGACATGGGTGCGACAGCATGTCCCACATAATGACTTCATCGTCATTAACAGCTACCTGTACATGGAATTGCGCGAACCCGGTGGCACAGGTGTAGGTGATGGTGCCATCTATCCCTATGCCCATATGTATCAGAATGTCGCCACCGATCCCAAAATCAATGGAGCGTTGCTGGGCGGCAATTCGGACCGCATCGACTATATCATCGCCGACTCCGGCATGCTTACAGACGTCAAGAATCAACACTACACAATTATAGCTAATGCTCTAGCCTCATCAGTTGCGGTCGCACAATTTAGTACGCCCGATGAAGGCCCAGACAGCATTGTAATCACGATTTACGAGGTGAAACATAAGATTACGTCACCAGTGGTCCGTACAACACCCAATGGTGGTGGAAACACCACTGGTGTCGCGTCAGTTGCCAGGGCGTCCATGCCGATATACAAGCATTCGTATATCGGGTAAAATGGTGTAGGGGCTATAATTGTTTTAACGATTTAATAGGGATACGTCGTTTGTAGGGACCGATGTATCACGTCCTTGTCCCGATCTCAATCGCGAAGAGGACGTGATACATCGGTCCCTACAGATATATACTGATTAAATTGTTTAACAGCATAATTATTGCCCCTACAGCCCGTTTAATTTATTCTAGCCACAGTATGCGTTCCCTACATGTAGAATTTTATGTAGTACACCTTGCTAGCGCGATGAAACGTTGGTCACATTCTCCAACATTTGTACAAGTCAGCAGGGTTTACTCTTTAGACTCCTACAAAAGAGCCGATGTACACCTATATACAATTCTTATAGATGCAGAGGAACGTATAAAAAATGCTGGCAACACAACCAAATACAGATACTGTAGCAATCACCCGTACCTTTGATGGCATTGAAGAGGCCGCGCATCGCTTGATCGCGCAAATTGGTGGCATGGAATCGGTCATACGCGGCGCGAAAATCGCCGTTCTTAAACCCAATCTCGTCGCGGGCCGTAACGCGTCAACCGGCTCCACCACGAGTTTCGCACTCATGAAGGCCGTCGCGGAAGAGGTTCGCGCCTGCGGTGCCGAGCCTGTGCTATGTGAAACTCCTGGAACAGAGTTTGATCGTGATGCAACCTATACCATTCTCGGCATCGAGCAGTTTTGCGCCGAAAACAATATTCGCATTCTCCGCCTCGATCCCGAAGGCGGCGATGGCTGGATGGAGTTGCAGCCGGATGGCGCAAAAATCTTGCGGCACTATCATAAGCCGAGCATTCTGCAAGAGGCGCGCCTGATCAATTTACCCGTGCTCAAGACGCATGTTGTCTCAACTATGACGCTAAGCATGAAAAACCTTATGGGCGTTCTGCCTAAACCAGACCGGCGCACGATGCATTCCTTCGGCATCGATCAGGGCATCGTCGACATGAACCTCGGCATCAAACCCGATCTCAATATCGTCGATGGCAGCGTTGGACAGGACGGCGAAGGTCCCCTGTACGGCGAGAAAGCAGACCTGCAGGTCCTGGTCGCGGGTCGTAACAGTCTTGCCGTAGACCTTGTGTGTTGCCAGCTTGTCGGAGTGAAGCCACGCGACATTCCGCATCTCAAACTTGCCCTTGAACAAATGGGCGAACCGTTCTGGGAAACAGTTGGTGAGAGAGTCGAAGTTATCAAGAAATTTCGCCTCCCCTCCCAAAAGGCACTGTACAAATTCGTGTTCTGGATGATGTTCCCGCTCGACTATCCATTCAGTTGGATTGCCAAACGCGGACAACATCTCTGCACGACACTCTATGGTAGCGGGTTAGTAGGGACGCGCCCGAAAATTTCCGAGGACCAGTGTACGCGCTGCGGCGTGTGCGTCGATACCTGCCCGCTCCCAAACGTGATTGATCTAAAAACATTGAAGGTGAACTATAGCACATGTGAGCGTTGTCTCCTCTGCTATGAAGCTTGCCCCGAAGACGCTATTAGCGTCAAGGGCTATTCTGGAGCAAAGAAAAAATGACAATTGTAGTTACAGGCGCGACGGGCTTTCTCGGCTCAGCCCTGACAATGCGACTGATTGCACAAAAACAGGACGTACGTATCCTGGCGCGCGATGAGCAGAAGGCGCGCCAACAGTTTGGCGATGCCGTTACAATCATACCCGGCGAGATTACCGAAGCCCAGCGCGTACAGGAAGCGGTCGATGGCGCAACCATGGTCTATCACCTCGTTGGTCGCCTCTACCATCCCAGCGTTCCCACACAACTGTACCGCGAGACACATGTCGAGGGTACCCGCATTCTGCTCAACGCATGTAAGGGACAGAGCCAGCTACAGCGCGTGGTGCATTGTAGCACAACAGGCGTGTTTGGCGTGACCGGCGACAGAAAGTCTGCTGGAGAAGATGCTCCGTACGCCCCTACTAACCCGTATGAAGCCACCAAGCTAGAGAGTGAACTGCTAGCGATGAGTGCATACAAAGAATACGGCTTGCCAGTAAGCGTGATACGTCCTGGCCTTGTCTATGGCCCTGGCGATCTTCATCTGCTGGGCTTCTTCTCGTCAATCAAAAAAGGACGACCTTGCCTGATTGCCGGTGGACACGCTCTCATTCATCCCGTCTACATCGACGATATGACGGACGCGTTTTTGCTCAGTGCCGAGCGGCAAGCCGCGATTGGTCGCAGCTACAACATTGCAGGCGACGCTCCCGTCAGCTTTAAAGTGCTCTCGACCGCCATCGCCCATGCATTAGGAAGAGAACTTCCCAAAGGCGATATTCCGCTACCTCTAGCCAATCTCGCCTCCGATATCTTCTCGCTCATTCCAGGCTTCCAGGGCGAAAATGCACCACTAACACGCAGCCGTGTCAAATTTCTCACCAATAGCCGCATGTACTCTATCGAACGCGCTCAAAAAGAACTTGGCTACGTCCCCAAAATAGGTTTAGACGACGGTATGAAAGAGACCGCCGCCTGGTACCAGAAGCACGGCTATTTATAACGCCTGTAGGGACCAATAATGGAATCTGAAATACCCTGTCAGGACACGACACACCCGTAGGGGTCTAATTCCATTACACCC